>JADLCR010000085.1 GCA_020847095.1 Oligoflexia bacterium
AAACGTCGCGCCACCCTCGTCAACGAAGCGACTCTCGCCGATGTGGCTCGCCAATGGAACTTGCAAGACTACTTGCGGCTTGGGCAAGGTGAGCTGGCCTCTGAAGGAAAGCATAAAAGCTCCATTCTTTCATCGGCCTTAGAGGCCGTGTTGGGTGCGGTTTTTTTGGATGGCGGTCTGGTTGCGGTGACCCCTGTTGTCGAGCGACTTATGGGAGACCGACTTGATCGAGTTAAAGAAAATCTTAGACTTATGAATAAGGATTTCAAAACCCTTTTACAAGAAGCCATTCAGAATAAATACAAGACCGTACCAAAATACGAAATCGATTCTACCCAAGGCCCAGAACACCGAAAGGAATTTAAAGTGTCAGTTTATATTCAGGAGCGAAAACTCGGCGAAGGCAAAGGCCTTAGTCGCAAAGAGGCCGAACAAAATGCGGCACAAAGTGCGCTGGAAAAAGGAAATCTATGAGTTTTAAATCTGGTTTCGTTACGGTCATTGGTGTTCCCAACGCTGGAAAAAGCACCTTGGTCAATGCGCTTGTTGGAGAGTCAGTGAGTATTGTTACGGCCAAGCCTCAAACGACACGGAAGCGCACCATCGGTATATTAAATCAAGAAAACGTGGGACAAGCGGTTTTTGTCGATACTCCAGGAATGATCGAGAAAGATGAAGGCCTCAATAGCTTTTTAAAATCTGAAATCGAAGAGTCACTTAAATCTGTAGATTGCTTGGTCTGCCTCATCGCCCCATGGGAGTGGAGTTTAGATCAACAGCCTTGGGCTATTCAGGTGGCTCAAAGTCAAAAGTTCTCTCGCATTATCTATGTTGCCAGTCAGCACGATCGATTGAAACATCCCGATGAAAGCTATCGCAACAAGCTAAAGCTTTGGACGAGTGCTTCTTCTGAACTTGAATTTGTAAGTGTGCAAAGTCAAAAGGCCGAGGGGTTAAAAAGCCTTACAACCAAAATTTTTGAAGCCCTTCCGGAACATCCTGCTTATTACAGCGATGAGCTTTTCACTACCCAAACGCTTCGAGAGTTAGCCTCTGAGCAAGTGCGGGCCTCATGTTTTGAACTTCTCAATCAAGAAATTCCGTACGGTATTGCGATTCAGTGTCAGAGTTTTGAAGAAGGTGAGAAAATCTTTAAGATCGAAGCCGATATTGTGCTTTCAAAAGAAAGTCATAAGGGAATTGCCATCGGAAAGGGTGGAGCCATGCTCAAGGCCATTGGCACCAGAGCCCGTATGAATCTCGAAAAGCAGTTCTCCACAAAGGTGTTCTTAAAACTTCACGTCAAAGTCAGAACCCATTGGATGAAAGACAATCATTGGCTTCAGGAGCTCGGTTATGTCAGCTAAATTGCGAGTGGCGATCTTTGGCCGTCCTAATGTGGGAAAAAGCACCCTGTTCAATAAGATCACGGGAACACGCAAAGCTGTTGTTCGAGATGAGCCCGGCGTCACTCGAGATGTTCATTTTGGAGAAGGTGAGTGGTGCTCAGTTCGATTTACGGTATTTGATACAGCGGGAGTCACCGCCGGAGATGACAAAGCGTGGAGCGCGTCCATTCGAGAAAAAGCACTTAAAGCGGCTGAAACGGCCGATAAAATCATTTTTGTTCTCGACGGCAAATATGGTCTTAACCCCGAAGATCGGGATTTGGCGAAGTTTTTGGGTCGCCTAGGAAAGCCGTACTTATCGGTGGTTAATAAAATCGATCAACGAGAAAACATCGACGTTGGATTGAGTGAATTTTATGAGTTAGGCCTTGAGCCGATGATGGCGGCAAGTTTCGAGCATAAGTTGGGTCTCGACGAAATATTAGAGTGGATCATCGAGGGACAAGAAAAAAACGCTCTCGATGAAACGGAGACCGAGCTACGAATCGCCGTTGTGGGAAAACCCAATGCTGGGAAAAGCACCCTGGTGAATACGATGCTTGGAGAAGATCGTGTTGTGGTGAGTCCAGTGGCGGGGACTACGGTTGATAGTATTGAAATTCCTTTTCAGCGCGAAGGTAAGGACTATATCTTGATCGATACGGCGGGGCTTCGACGAAATGCGAAGCGAAAAGAAGACGTCGAACGGATTTCAGCCTTAAAAACCGAAGGAAGCGTTGAAAATGCCAACGTGCTTTGCCTTGTTATTGACGGGTTGATCGGACCCACTCAGCAAGATGCTCGAATTGTTGAGATGGCAATTGAGCATCATCGTGCCGTCATTTTGGTAGTTAATAAGATCGACGTTGCGGACAAGAAAATCCCTCAGTTTCGAAACTGGCTTCGAGAAAAAGTTGCCGATGTCTTTCACTTTTTTAAAGATATTCCAGTGGTGTACGTCAGCGCAAAAAGTGGGAAGGGTTTAGAGGGGCTATTCAATGAAATTGATTCGATCTGGGCCCGCCTTAATAGAAAGATTGCAACCCGCGATATCAATGAGTTTTTTTTCGAAGTCATTCGCCAAGCGCCAGCGCCTAGTTTTAGACATAACGATATAAAATTTTATTACATCACTCAGACTAAACAGCGACCACCCAGTTTTATGGCGTTTGTGAACGAGCCGCGCGGTGTAAGTCCAAGTTACAAGCGCTTTGTGATTTCTAAAATCAAGGCTCACTACGACCTTAAAGGAATACCGATTCGTCTCTATGCAAAGAAGGCGCGAGGTAATCGTGTGACCCATCAATCCTATGGAGACTGGGAATCTTAAATGAGAAGAGGGCGCGCAACGTTTACCAGCCGGTTCGGGTTTTACATGGCGGCGGCCGGTTCGGCCATAGGTCTCGGTACGTTTTGGAGATTCCCGTACATTGCGGGAGCCAATGGAGGCGGGGGCTTTGTCTTTTTGTATGTCTTTGCTGTGGCGATCATCGGTCTTTCAGTTTTAGTGGCTGAGCTCATGTTGGGAAAAGTCACCCGGTTTAATGTTGTAGGTGCTTTGAGCTATCGGTCATGGGTCGGAAAGTCGAAGGGCTGGCGCTTTTTTGGAATATTGGGGTTGGCGGCGAGCTTTGTGATCTTGTCTTATTACACCATTATCAGCGGCTGGGTGATCCATTTTGTGGTGCAAGCGGCTGCAGGTAAGTTCACTCGAAGTGACATGAGTTCAGGAATCGTTATTGATCAACTCATGGCTAAAACGATTCTTCAAATTCTGCTTGTGAGTGTGCACTTAATTGTGACGATGAGTATTGTGGGCCGCGGGGTGCAAGACGGCATTGAAAAATCATCGCGCGTGTTTATGCCCTTATTATTTTTGATTGTTTTGTTTTTACTTGGCCATTCAATGTTTTTGCCTGGAGCCCGTGAAGCATTGCGATTCATGTTTTACCCCGACTTTTCGAGACTCTCAACGATGGGACTGATTGAAGCTGTGGGCCACGCGTTGTTTTCGCTGAGTTTAGGTTTTGGGGCGATGGTGGCTTACGGGTCTTACTTGCGCCCTGAAGTGCATTTACCTAGCGAAGCCGTTTTCGTATCGGTGATTGACACGATTTTGTCACTTTGTGCTGGAATGGTTATTTTTCCAATTGTTTTTACCGCTAATGTGGCGCCTAACGCGGGACCGGGACTATTATTTAAAACTCTTCCAGTCATTTTCGGTCAGTTTGCCATGGGATATTGGGTGGCTCTGGCATTTTTTGTTTGTCTCTACTTTGCGGCCTTAAGTTCAAGCATTTCACTTTTTGAGGGATTGGTCGCCTACTTCATGGATGAAAAAAAGTTGACCCGTTCAGGAGCTACGATTTTGGTTTCGGGAATTTCTCTGGTGTTGGCGGTCTTCACGGTTGCTTCTGAAACAAGTGTGATTAATGTGACCATTGCTGGCCGCACCATGCTCGAAGTGGCCGATCAGTATCTGATTAATTGGACTCTCCCTGTAGTGGCTTTAGGTGTGTCTTTGTATACGGGTTTTAAGGTTCCCGATGACATCCGACGTCAGGAGTTCATCGACGAAGCCAACCCAGCAGCGGTTAAATTGTATCCTACCTGGGTTGCTATGGTTCGTTGGTTCATTCCAGCTTTGATTATTTTTGCCATGGCCATTCAGGTTTCCTGGTTCATTTTTTGAGCTTGAAGTCGAGGGCCTGAAAGTCTAATTTCATGGGCCAAATGCGAGTTTTTAACGGGGGATGGTCGTTGCGACATTTCTTATCTTTTCTGCTCTTGTTTTTGGGTTCATGGGTTTATGCGGCAAAACTTCCAAATCCTGAATCGGTTGATCGAATCGAATTGCTGTTTGCCAGTCAATCGTCGATTGCAGCGGAGTCCTCTGCGGGGCATCTGATTTTACGACTTGTTTTAAAAGAAGATTCGCCCGAGTACGCCTTGATTCAAGACGATATGACCGTGGGTTTCTTTGCTGAAGTACCAGAAAACGTGGGTTTTAAAGATTACGCCATTGGTGGAGTAAAAGGAATGTTTCCAACCATCATGGTTGTAAATAAACTGAGCGACACCATTCTGGATTACGTTCAGAAGCAAAACCGTGATCTATGGCGATATAAACTCTTGCTAAGCCCTGCGGAGGTTTCAAGAGTCGTCAGTCGCCTGCGTGGTTTCAATAACGAACCAGCTCGGAAATATAAATTTTTTACTGCCAATTGCGCCGGTCAACTGATGGAACAATTAGCTTTAGCCTTGGATCGCCCAGAAATTCGGCAAGACGGCGCACTCGTTAATAGTCCGTCATCGGTTGTGGCCAATCTTTTGAGATTAGGATTTGCCCGCGAAGCCGCACCATCAATTTATTCACCCACTCGAGCGGGAAAAATTGCGAGAGAAGAACGACTGAGACTCTTGGGAATTTTGATGGCGCGAAATGAACTTCTTAAGGAACAGCAGGGTGATTGGAAGAAGTGGTCACGGTTGATTGATTCAGACAGCGCTTCGGACCGAGAGTTGGCATTTAATGAAATTGTGAGTGAGTCAAAAAAGTGGAGTAAGGAAACGCTTGAGCTTGCGTACCAGGTCTTGGCCGTTAGCCTTGATGTTGAGTCGGGGCTCGAATGGAAACCAAATCAAGAAGTGCCTCAACTGAGTCCGTCTCATCGCACGGCTTTAAAAAGTCTTATGTCTTTCCGGCGAACGTTTCCAGAAATTCAAAAACACGCCCCAGAATTGGGACGGGCTGCAAGTCTTGAAAGTTACGCTTCCGAAAAAGAGCTCAAACATCGTCAAAAGTTTAGCGGACTTGTGGGGGTGCGAGTTTGGAGCTTGTCCTCCTATTATACGCTCGTAGATCGCGACGGTCGTTTGGAGCTCGAAGTTTCGGGAGCAGCGCTTTCTGAACGCAAAGGAGAACCTTTGCGATTGCATCATATTCCTGGGTCGGAAATTGATCTTATGAAAGTCAGGTTCGTCATCTCAACAGACCCGTTTACTATTTCCCAATGGGAAGCGTTAGTGGGAAAGGTAACTCTTGTTCCAACTAAGCAAGGAATCTTTGGTCAAGACGGAATTGGAATTAGTAATGGGCGGTTCGGATTTGGAATAAAGGCCCTACATTTTGAAGGGGACAAATGGCGGGACATAAGCGCACAACTTCATTGGCTCACCCCCCAATTTCTCGCCACCATTTTCGCATCTGAAGATTTCCGCCACTATTTAGCCTTGTCTTTTGGTTTTGAAGTACGGTCAGTATGGTCAGGAGTGAACAGCCCTGTGGAAGCCGGTACAGGCATGGGCTTTCCTTTTGAGGTTGAAGCAGCGGTCTCTCTTTTTGGCGGTGGCGAAACTCAGCTTAGAGCTAATTATTACTGGAACCGAGGGGACAAGCGTCTGCAATTGGCCCTTGAACAGTCTTTAGGTGTATGGGGTCGAACTCCCATGGCCGTGGCCTTTATTTATCAAAAACTCAATCCAGATATTCAGCGATTTAAAGTTGAATTTAAGGGGCGTCGTTAGAAATTGACCCCGATGACTCCAGATATGGCGATGCCATCGCCGGTGGGAACAATGTTTGAAACAGCTCCATTGATCACAATGGGCGCGTTCTTGTCGGCAAAGCTTATATATTGATACATGCCTTGAGCACCGATAAAGGCCTTGTTCTTCATGATTGGAATTTCGATTCCTAAACCAGCTTGAACACCAAAGGCTGAGTCGCGCACAAATCCTGCGACTTGATCAAAAGTATAGGTCCGAGTCCAAGACGAAAACCCACCAATCAAATAGGGATTAAGAGCGGCAAGTCCACGGGTGATATTTTGAGTGTTGATATAGTATTTGATGTCGAATTCAAATCGAGACAGGGCAACCTTACCGCGATACTCTCGGCCCGTGGCTCCGTCGAGTAAGCTCAAGCTGTGATCGGATAAATGATAGCCCGCTTGGAGGGCCACCCGCAGGTCAAAAAAGTAGCTTAAGAAAAGTCCGTATCCGAAAGTTGGCTTATAAAGGCTTCCTAAGACGTCGGTAAAAGATTGATATCCACCCTGAAATCCGATCGTGAAGAATCGTCCGTTGTGGAAGAAGTTAAGGTCGGCCTCTTCTTCAGAGCCTTCTTCAAATTCAGAATAATCGCTAAAAGGATCGAATGTGGAGTCAGAGGAGTTGCCCGTCGAATCTTCAACGAAATCACTGGCGGCGTGGACCATTTGGGGGCTTCCCAAAAGCAAACAAATGACAGCTAAAAGACCAATAGTTTTCAAGACCTACCCCTTATTTATTCATCTTTTATCAAAGCAAACAAAAAGCCAAGAACAAAGGCGTTCTGGGGGTTGCCGCCCTAGACAGATGTCTAAGATTTAAGCAGCCGTCTAAGATTTAGAAGTAAAAATAAAGTCCCGCTTTGAGAGGATGCTCACCAATGGTGCGAAATCGAACTCCGGACGAGAGTGAAGTCACTCCAACTCCGGCTTGAAAGTTAATCCCCATGCTATCAAGGCCGGGCAAGAAAAACTCTGCGCCAAAAAATCCGCTCAATTCGAATCCGGAATTAGTTGAGCCCGATCCGCCGGTGGTGGGACTTATGCTCACAAGGCCAGCGCCAGCGCCCATATAAAAGTTCATGTTTTCTTCGGGGAAAATAGTCTTATAGAGCTTCACTCCGAACCCGAAGTTACTGTTTCCCGAGGTGGAGTTCGTGGAATTCGTGTCAATTCCAAGAGCTGCCGACAGTGACAAATCTTGATTGGGGTAATATTTCACCGCAATGCTGGGCATATTGCTCACGCTAAACGAATCTGAATATCCGACGCCCAGTCGGCTCGACATATCTTTAGCTAACGCCGTTGATGTTAGTGCCAAAATGATTGTTCCTAGAAGTGCCGCCGCTCTCATGAAGTGTTCTCCCTCCCTCAAAGTTGATGGGTCTAGTATCGTGCTTAACTTACTAAAATCTCAAGAGAGTTTTTACTTGATGAATGCATCGCGTCAAGACTATCTATTTGAAGTTCACTTGCCACGGGCCTGTAGCTCAGCTGGGAGAGCGCTACAATGGCATTGTAGAGGTCGTCGGTTCGATCCCGATCAGGTCCACCACTAACAATTCAGAATCCAGAATACCGTTACCCGTATCCAGGATACAGAGTGCGTACAGCCTACAATTGCGGTTTTTTAACCGAAGTGATTTTTGAATCAAGTAGTTTGTATAAACAGGCACCCAAATGATCAGCAACTTTGATAATTTCTTGATCCTCAATTGCCAAGAGCTTCAATATTGTTTGACACTCTTTCAATGACGCATACGCAATCTGATAGAATCGTTTTTTTTCGTCGATCGAGAATTTTGCGTTTCCTTCAGAAAGATTCAAGGCCACTGACGACGATCCTCTTAAAAGTTGATCTCGCAGATGCCCCTTCACTTTTAGTTTTTCAGCTTTCTCGAAGAATTCCGTAGCCAGATTGAGCGTTCTGAATGTCTTCATATACCTCCTTTTGTTGAACTAATGCGACTTTCTTCAACAATGAAGCCGCCATGCGAATACAATAGAAGCATTATCTAGTTAGATTTTTTCCGTGATTCGGAATTTTCGGACTGACCTTATTGGTGCCGCACGCCCCCGGGTTCAGTCTCGTCGCCTTGGCTGGCTCGGAACTCTTTGCGCTGTTAACAATCGTATTCAAAAAAAATCCAAAAGACATTTGAAGGACTAATGGGGTAGTTAGCAATCCAACTTTTTATTGGTGAAGGAGCTATCATGAAACTTCATTTCTTTATTATCGCGGCGTTAATGACCTTTTCTTCTGCATTTGCCAGTGCCGATACGGAAAGTCAAAAGCGAGCACGGCAAATGGTGAATATTTTGAGCACTCCTGAAATTCAAAAATATCTTGAAGTAGAAGATGGCGTCGGAAATCTTAAAAGTCTGCAGTATGTCGATTCGGGCCGTGCTTCATTTGGTCCTAATAACTTTCGAGTTGAATTTTTGGGAAGAACGCTAACGGGGCGACAACTTTGCGTCTTGGCCGTGAGTGTTGATTCTCAAACGGACAAGGTCCTATCGGCTTCAATGCCAAAATGCCTAGTGGAAGAGTGATAAGTAGTAACACACAAATTTTGTTTTTGGTATGTCCGGAGTCAATACTTCGGTAATTTGGAGGGCAAAAAATGATATTTAAAATTCAATCGGCTTTAGCATTGTTGTTTGTAATGGGTAGTCAGTTGGCCTTTGGCTCTATTGGGTCGCGAGCAACGGTGTGCGAGATTACTTACGTCAATGAAAAACTCAATAGTCATCTGTTTGAAGAGGGGCTCGGAGTTTGCGGCGATGAAAATGCGGATAGTGATTCGGTCAATGTCTCATTTCACTATAATACCAGGTCCGTACCCTCAATTAGCTTGGGACAAATGTCGTTTGTGGACGGGGAAAATGCTGCAATTACTGTTTCTCCTCAAGATAATCAGTACGAAGGCGGCTATGCCATTGCTCCGTATGACGATAGTTATGTCCTTCGTGTAAAACTGTATAAGAACAATGCAGGAGTTGTTTGGTTTGAGAAAAACTCTAAAACTCAACAATTGATTGGTTTCAATTGTGACCGGCGCTGTCCACCTAAATATTAGTTTCTTAGTTTTGTTAAGAATACGAAATCATGAAATCTCTATGATGGGGCAAATTGATGAGCTGTGTTATTGATCGGTGTTTTGAGAAGGAGAAATCATGAAGTTTGTAGCTTACCTTTTGGTGATGGGTTTTACGGTTCCAATGTCGGCGGCCTTCGGTGATTCAATTCAAACGTTTTGCCAAGTCACCGAGGTCAATCAAAGTGTCAACAACCACTTATTTGAAGAAGGTCTTGTTGAATGTTCTGATGAGAGTGGAGATGCCGATTCCGTAGAGGTGGGATACGGGTCGCTGCGCGCCAGAAATTTGGAATTTTCAGTGGGCCAAATGAAGTATCAAAATGGGCGAAATGCATCGGTCTCGCTTCGATCGCACCCAGGTGATGATGCGCTTATTTTTATGATTGAACCCTACGGGGCCGAATTTCTTCTGGCCGCCCATATAGTTGAGGGTGGAACTGGTTTTGTTTGGTACCAGCTCCGAGGTGCCCCCGTGAATTTTCAGCTTTTAACTAGATTCGACTGCTCACGTCGCTGTCCCCCAAGGTATTAGAGCTCTGGCTAATTCAAGAGTGGGGGTAGTGAAAAGGGGCCTATCTAAAGGAATCCGCTCCCGATCATAAGCTTCAATATTTTGATTCGTGAATTGGATGAAGAAAACGTGCTAGCTTACTTCTCGACCAAGGTCTGTTCACTTTGACAACGCGGGATCCGAAAGAGGATCATCTCAAATATCACTTGGAGTGAATCATGAAATCAGCAATCTCAATTCTTTTAGTATTGTCGTTAAGTATATCTCAAGTCGCTTTGGCTTGTTTGGGTGGTGATGAAAACTTTGATATTTCGTTTAGCCAAGGCGAGGGTGAGCAATTGATCATTCATTTTAAGACAGCCCCTCCGGACAAATCGAAACCTAGGTTAGGGTTTGCTCCAGCGCCGCGAAATGAGGAATTTTTAGATGATGACGGATTTCTTTCTGCGACCTTGATCTATGTTTACTTGATTAAGAAGGCAGAAAAAGAGTCCGTCAAAAGAATTGATGTTGGCAGTGATCATATGCAAATGTTTAAAGACCAGCTTAATCGATTTCGCAATCATTTGGTCGAGCAAGGATCCTTAGGGGCGGCAGCCGTCGACGCCCTCGACGACTTATTGGCATTATATAGGAATGGACCTGCCAGCACCGTCGAGCTCTCAAAAAGGTTTACTCATTTTAGAGGGCAACTCTATCAAAATGGCTTGTCGCCTGCTTATCAAACTAGAAAAGTTGGCCAATCAAACTGGAGTAAACTCACTCGCATAAACGATATGAATTTACCTAGCGAAGTGGGCGCTCGCGGATGTAACTCCGGAATTTCGTCAATGGGCTCCAAAATTAACCCCGACACAAACGAAGTGCCTAAGAAAAAGGTACTGCCGGCATTGCAGATTCGTTAGACGATATCGCCGTCTCTAGAATTGTTTTCAAAACCTAAGAAAGTCGTTACTATTGAGCCATGACTAAAAACATGGAGCGTCTGAGGCGGCGAATTCTGCAATACGCGAGATTAACTAAAGTCAATATTCGCAAAACTGCTCAATGCTCAAAGATTAAAAAACTAGGGGTCCCGGATCTGCGCGGCTTCACTCCGCATTTGCGCACTATTGGGATTCACATCTCGAATTCTAAAAATACCTGGAGCGTGATCGACTCAGACCCCTGGGCGTGGCACGATATTCTGCACATTGCTTTTTATGATTATGCCAGCTTTCATTTGGGCCTTTTATCATGGACAAAGAAAGAGCGCTTTCTTGAGTCTCACCTAGCAAGCGAACTTTTTGCCGTGCTCACGTTGGACTATCATGGGCTCGTCCATGAAAGGCGAGGGGGGTTGGCCGTAGACCTAAATTCCAAAGAATGGAGCTTGCTTCAAAAAGCCATTCCGAGCCTTCCTGATTTGAGATCTTATGATTTTTTCCGACATCTTTTTCAGTGTTATCTGTCAGGCAATGACAATCTTCTGAGCCTGAGTACTTTTGAACAAGCCATTAAATCAAAGAAAAGCGTTGGCGATATTTTAGCGCGTTGGGTGGGACACGAAATTCGGTACGCCCAAAAACAGCGAGACTACACAGCGCTTTGGTATCAAGACTTATTCAATATCAAGAAGGGTGGAATGACCGTACAAATTGAGAATTCCAGTGTTGGTTTTGCCGTATGGGATCTCATGAACTTATTTTGTTACGCGTCGGATTCAGAGTGGAATCTTCATTTAAAATCCATGGCCAAATTTACCAAAAAGATTAAAAATCATTTTGGCTTGCTAAGAAAGTATCAAAGAAGTCCACAGCAGTTGGATTTTCGCTTCACTCCTGTTGAAGCCATACATGGAATGCAACTAATTGAAACTCTTAAAAAGCAGGGGACACAAAACCCATCGGGCACATTTTTATTTTGGCAAATCCTATCGCGAATGGATTTCGCAAAATTTTCCCCTCAAGATAAAAAGGCCATCAAGGATTTTTCAGAGCAGGCCAATGCCGGAGTACCAAAACAGAATATTTGGAAGCAGGTTCAGGAGATTTGTCTTAAGAGATTTGAGACCAGATCTTCAAAGCCCAATTCTCAAGGGATTGCCACCTTCTTTTTGCCTTAAAACTCAACAGCTTGGTGACGTTTTAGGTCAGGCTCTATAAAGCCCCTTGGGCCTGGGCCTCTAGATGCAATTGGGCCGCTTTGGGCTCTAGGTTAAGGAATGCCCCTTGCTGGTAAGTTGACCATATGCTTTCCATCCGAATCGCAATCGTTATTAGCTTACTTGCCAGTCAGGCTGCTTTTGCTAGTCAAACGAACTGCGCCCAAAATGTTGGGCAATTAAGCTCAAGCCAAGACTTGGGGGATGTCCGTGAATCCACTATGGAAATCTGGAGATACGTCGGTAGACCGGATTTCAATTCAGTAGGCCTTGTCACCAAGCTAAAGGATTCTAACAGTCTGGGATTTTCTTCGGGTTCCGAAGGGATTCATTCTAGTCAACAAGGATTTTCTCCGGTCGGGTGGTCATTGCTTAACATTTACGCCAACCGCATTAGATTTGTGCCCGACCCAATTCGCTCCGAAATCGAATCCGGAAGCCGAGGTTCGAATCTTTTGGAACGCAATCAGCACTATTCGTTAGTTGTGATGGAGCAAAAAGAATACATTAATGAGCAGCTTAGGCTCTCTCAGGATGGAGTTTCGCTAAAACTACATCCAAATCAGGTTACGTTTTTTGAACTTTCTGAAAAACGCACCCACGAATCTTTGATCAAAGAGTTTGGCAAAATTCCCGAGCACGCTAAGCGCGATCCTGTTGAACAGGCGGTGAGCGAATATTTCAATATGTTTGCTTGGGACGAAGAGCCCAATGCGCCAAAAACTCCAGTCGATCCAGATGCCGAAAAAGTGTACACACTGAAAAGCGGCACTTCTTGGCTCATTTCCGGTCAGTTTTTTGAATCTCGATTTCGTCTCCCACTAGAAACCGCTGATTTGGCCGTGCCCTTGGATCGCGCCAAGTACCCAAGAGTTTGGGAAGTGGGAAGAGCGGCGCAAAGCCATGCAGAAGGATTTGAAGAAACTTTGCGTGGGGATGTCTATTTTGCCTTTCTAGAGATGGCTTTGATGGGCGGAAAATTAGACGAGTGCTATATTTTTGGCCGCGCTCTCGAAAAGCGCCGAGCCCTTGTTTTTAAACGAATCTACGGGATGAAGGATTATTCAACTTACTCTGACCACCCGGCCCACAGCGTGACGGTCATCCCGCTCAAAGAACTCCTTCAGCGCGTTGACTTGGCAAAGTTTTCGTCTGGGGTGAGGCAATTGATTAGAAACTCATCTGGGATAATGAACCCAATTGCAGCGCTGACTTTTTTGATTAGGGGCAGCGAGCATCGAAATCGATATCTAGAAAATGCCGATGAAGCGGTGTTTGTTCGCGACTTCTCGACATCAGTTTTCAAGTTTGATGAAAGTTTAAGATTAGGTCTTGGCCGCACTCTTTCGGAGACCCTTCGCCACAAAGTCTTGTATCAGGACTTCGCTCTTGAGCACGCTGAAAGATCTGTATATCCCTATGTCACCCCTATATTAGGCACCAAGGGCCTTGCCACTCCTTATGGCGCTTTTCAAAAGGGGAGAAATATAATTGAGATCAATATAGTATCAGCGGAACCTAAGCTCTCGAGCACCCAATATCTTGTGGCTGTTTTGCGTGATCAGAGAAATCGCTTGTTACGAGCGGGAATTCAAAACCCGGATCAATGGATGAAGGACCAGAATTTGGAGTTTCACCTGGTTGGTCGAGGGCAAATAACCGCCAATCAGGGTAAGGATAAACCTGTGGACCGATGGGTTATCCATCGTAATGAATTAATTAGCGCGCACCAAAATCCCTTCTTTAACTTTCGCGAGGTCTTGAGACCAGAAATTCACCTCGAAGTCTTAGCCTATTCCGCCCATCAGATTTTGGAGATGGAGCGGCAGTTAGCGACAAATGAAAAAGTTAAGGATTTCAAAAAAGGAAGGGTCCATGCGGAAAGGTTTCTGCAGGACCCAGAGCTTTTCAATTTTTAACTTATTTGGTGATTTTAGAAAAAACCAACTCTGATTGCTCTAAAGTAAGTTGGCTCAAGAGTTTTGTATCAATAAAGCCTGTTTTTCCTACACTTTGTTTAGACTCAACACCTTCAATGCGACCATCAAACCAAGCGGGTTCTTCTCGACCCTTTGTATAAACAAAGAAACCCAAAACTGGGCGCGGGTAGCGACTGCCTAAACCCAAGACCGTCGTGCCCGTTAGCTCAACGGTCATGCGAGCGACTACAATGGCATCGACTCCCAGAGCCTTGATCAACTCGTCTCGGCCTTGCACTCCCAGGATTCGCGGACAGTCGTAATCCATAATCTGAGGCACCAAGTATTTGATCATTCCTTCGCCTGGCGGGAACTTGTTTTGCCACCCTTTCATGGTTTTATCAAAAGCCATGGTGTAGCCCGGTTGGCTAATGAGTTCCCTTCGTGGAATGACCTGCCATTGAAGATTCTTGGTCAAATGCGATGCGAGTTTATCGTACATTTGATCAACATGACTTGACTGTTGAGGAATAAGAGAGCCGCCCTTGATCGCCTCTGACTTTCCCGATCCGAGATTAAGTCCAATTTTTGGCGAATCCGGCTGATTGACTTCAAAGGCAATCACGGCCACCTTTTTCACAGCTCCGATGAGCTGTTCGTCTTTGTCTCGAAACTTGAGACTTCCGCAGTGAATATTCACTGCGGAAATCAACAAGAGTCCTATGACAAATTTGGTTTTCATATGCTTACTCCTGTTAGGTTCAATTGCTTACATGAAGAAATAGCCAAGATTAATGTATCCGTTGCTAAATCCCTTTGCGGTAAAAGCCATGTTATAGCCGAGGCCAACGTTGAATCCGCCCTCGGATTGCCAATCAAGACCCACAGTTCCGTAAACGTTGTTCTGATTCACATTGAACTCACCGTCTCCCGAAGTGAAAACGCGAGAGTACGAAACGCCGGCCACTGGCGTCAGGCTCCAATTGGGTACCGTTGTCAGAGCGCCCAACCCCAGAGTGGTCATGGAAGCCTCAGAAGAACCCAGAGTATTACCATTCATTGAAACACTTGTTGTTACCTTCACTTCTCCGTAGCCAGCGTGAAGTCTCAAATAATCAGTGACATTATAGGCAGCGTTGAGGCCTGCGAGAGTGGGAGCAGGGTCGCCAAGCAAACTGAGGTAGGCACCGATTTTGTTTTTTTGGCGGTTACTGATTTCAGAAGCACTTGTTTTAAGTGTCGCTTCTTCGGCGGCCAAAGCCATTTGGCCTACGGCAACCAGAGAGAGGGCGATTAAGCGAAAAGTAAGTTTAGACATATAAATCTCCTTTTTAGTCATCTAGTTAAATTTGAATCACTGCGTCGTAATCTAAATGATGTTTTATTATTAAGCAACAAAAGTTTGCCTAAAGGCAAAAATAAATTGTCAGAAAGTAATGACCTGATAAAAACATGGACGGTGGAAAAGTTGGTCGGTGACAATTCGTGGAATTATTTTGAAAGTAGTGCCTGAACGGCGGTTTGCAACGTTTGCTGGCTGATATCTAATTCGTCCCAAGCATTATGTGAAACAATGTACAGGCCCATGCCCATTTGTAGGGAGTGAATCTGTATCGCTCGTTCAGCAGCCTTCGATGGGCTGAACGCCGGCATATGGCGAAGGTAGTCGGCAATTCTCGAACGCCCTATGGTCATTGCCGACTCAAAAATTCTCTTAACGTCGGGATTGGTTGGGCGAGCGTGAAGCAAAACAGGGGTTAGTTTGGCAAGTTCGGGGTATGCCTTCATCCACTTGAACATGGCGTCACCCACTGCAACAATACGGTCTTCCGGTTTAGAAGAATTAAGATTGGCCAAGTGTTCAAGAGTGACGGTTTTGCCCCGTTGCGCCCAAATTTCGGCAAGCTTGGTAAGGACCTCGTCGGTGTCTCTAAAGTGATAAAGAACCCGCTGCCTGGAAAGATCACAATATCCGCTAATTTGAGCAATGGTGGTTCCAAGGTATCCGGACTCCGAAAAAGCTTTGAGGCCCGCTTGAAGGATCTGGTGGATGACCCCTTCGACATAGTCAGGTATGGGATCCAGTTTTACGAACTTTTTCGGTTGGCTCATTTCATCTTGCCCTTACGCAAAATTATCCTGCCTGGTGCTCAAAAACGTCAACTATTGAAGCAAAACCTTCTTAATAACCAATACGAACGGGCACCGTTGTTTGAAGAGCTAAATAGTGCAAAGTGCCGACCAGATTGGCACTTCAATTGCTCAATCCTTGGGGATTAAGTGTCCAATTCTATTAGGAGCGTTTCGATGATGTCCCCCGTGCGCCATTATGTAGTAATTGCTCTATTACTAGTTGTTTGTTCAGCGAAATCGGCTTTTGGCCAGAATTCTGGGCCTGCTCCGGAGCCGTCGTTACCTGACGCCATAAAGGAAATATTCTTTTTTGGTTCGATTAATGGCACTCATATTCCCATGGTCGTAACGCTCAAAGACTCTTTGGAAGTTCCAAAAGAATTCTACTTTGGAATGGACGAGATGCTGGGGCTGTTTGCTCGGTCGATTATCAACACTTCGGGCTACAGCGGAACTTCTCAAACAGATCATATGCGGCAGGTTTTTGATGGTGACCTCATTGACCGCTACAAGCATTTTACCAGGGTCAATACCTGGGCAAGTCTCAAGGGGTACAAGTATCACGTTGAAGAAGTGGTCGAAGAGTTTAAAACAGAGATCAAAGGAAAAGTGGTTACGGGAAGTGCCAAAGCCCTTGTTTATTCGGGAGTTGGCGTAAAGCACTTCTTGTTTTTCTTACCGCTCAATTTATTTTGGCAAACATTGGGTGTGGCAGGAGGGGCTGTGGGTGTGTCACTTGCTCATGCTGTGACGACCGGTATTAAAGGTGCCGGATTTGCATTTGCCACTGCCATTACAGCCTTGTCTCTCGTTGCCCCGACATACGCTATTGCATCGGGGACAGCCGCTTCTCTATTTTACTCTCTTGCACGGGGTGCGAACTGGGTTATCTCTAAGGTCGGAGTGCGGGAGCTCAAGCCTCCGAACAGCAAATCCCCGCATGGTCCATCTTGTGAGGGAATGGGGCTATTATAATGGTTCTCTGGCTAGTCTCACGCGTGGCCATAAAGTCACACTGTCTGCTAGTCGACCACTTACTTAGGACACTTTCTTCACCTTCTTGGTAGACTCAACCTTAACCAAAAAGTTGAGTTTCTCTCGGCGGATTTGATCTTGGAAGGATAATTCCACTAGCGTAGCTTCCATCAGCCCAATTCTTTTAGCGCTTGCAGCAGCTCCTGCAATGGAAGGCATTGCTCTTCCGCTTTCAAGGTCATTGAGGCTTTGCTTTGAGATTTTAAGAAGCTTAGCCATTTCAACTTGGCTCATATCTTCACCAAGTCTATGTGATTTACGAAGTTTTCCAAGAGTTAATTCACCGAATTCTTTTTCTAATTCTTTCAAACCGTAA
>JADLCR010000086.1 GCA_020847095.1 Oligoflexia bacterium
AGCCGAGCGTATGCTTGGAGTCACTGAAACTCCCTATCAAGGACAGGGTGACAAAGCGCTCCTCCATGTGGCTGAAAAACTAGGATGTGCTGAAACCTATCATCCCACCCGCGTCGGAATTTATTTCGGCGATGAGGAAAATGAAAAAGATCCCTATTTTGATGGCCAAGGTCCATTACGCAAGGGTTGCAATCTTTGCGGCGGTTGCATGGTCGGGTGTCGTCACAATGCCAAAAACACTGTAGACAAAAATTATCTTTATTGGGCTGAGAAAAACGGGGCGAGAATTTTCCCGGACACTGAAGTCACACGTATTGAGAAAAATGAAACCGGCTACGTCTTGTTTGTTAAAAATCCAAGTTCTTGGTTTTCAAAACCTCAACCCTTGTTTCAGGCCAAAAAAATTGTTTTAGCGGCGGGAGTACTCGGAACCTTAAAGCTTTTGCTGGAGTCCAAAGAAATTCATGGAACCCTCAAAAATCTCTCGCGCCAGCTCGGAGCCACCGTTCGCACAAACGGTGAAAGCCTCGTAGGTTCAACTTCAGTTGACCCAAGCTATGATTTTACCCATGGAGTGGCGATAGGTTCGGCCATTCACCCCGATTCCAGAACTAAAATCGAAGTGGTGCGCTACTCAAAAGGGTCAGATTTTATGAGGCTACTTTCTTTGCCCATGGTGGGCCCAGGAAACTGGTGGCGGCGTCCGCTAAAACTTTTCAAACAACTGATCTTTAAACTTCCTGACCTTTTAAACCTTGTTGCTGTGGCCGATTGGGCAAAGCAAACGGTGATTTTGCTCGTCATGCAAGAAGTTGACAATTCCATGAAGCTCGGAGTCCGGCGTCGTTGGTACCGATTCTTCCGACCTTCGATGACCACACTTTCTTCAGCACACTCACGAATCCCCGCCTATATAGAAGTGGCTCATAAGGCTACGGAGATCCTTTCTCGTAAGATCAACGGTATTGCACAAAATGCATTTTCTGAACCCTTATTTAATATTCCTGCCACCGCCCATATTTTGGGTGGGGCTATACTTGGAGAGTCCCCAGACGTAGGTGTGGTGGGTTCGGATTTCCAGGCCTTTGGCTATGACGGATTATACGTTGTCGACGGCAGCGTGATCCCGGCTAACTTAGGGGTCAATCCAAGTCTCACTATTACCGCTTTGGCCGAGTATGCCATGAGCCAGGTTCCTAAAAACTCAGGCAATTAAGAAAAAAACCCGATCCAACGGTTGATGAAAAGTGTGTTTGGATTTGGCTTTGCGTTAGTGTTTGCCGCAAGCATTTCCGCGCAAGCGGACTTGCGAGGTGCTTTATGTGAAGCCCAATTTATTTTGCGCTCAGCCCTAGGAATTGCTCCAACCAGCGACGTGTACCCGGTAACCAAGATTTCCAAAAACTCCCGTGGTCAGCAGGTCATCGAAGTCGACCTAAAGGCCATGCGAGAGCATAGGGATCTTCATCATTATTTTGAAATGGCCGACACGACGATGGAGTTCGCGCAAAGGTATCCCCATTTGAGCGAAAAATTTGGAATTGAAGTCACGCTTGATGCGGCCGGCACTCCCGCTCTTTTGCGCTATCCCTCGCGTCTTGGTGATCTCAATCGAATGCCTCAAAATGGACTTAAATTTATTCGCGTCAAAGGACAAATCTCCCAGCGAGAGCATATTCAATATTTTAGAAAGGGTCTTGTTCCCTTAGCCGATGAGGGAAGTATTCACTTTCATGACATTTCTAAACATCTGATTGGATATAGCCTCATGCCCAAGCAGGCCGTGCTTGAGGCAAGACAAGGAATCGAACTCTTCTTTAAAGTTGAAAAAATATTAAAAAAAGTAGAACGGGTTGATCCTAAAAAATATCAAGATTTAATTAGGTCCATAAATTGGGATATATTCCAAGAGCGAGTGGCAGAACTCGTTGACTTCTCGTCGTTTGACTATATGCGCGCACTTTCAAGCGGAGATAGGCTCGAGGCGCAAGCGTTCATCCGAAAGTTTTCAAATCCTGTACGCTTTATGTCTCATATTCTTGACTTTCGTGAGGTCCAAGAAATTCCGGAGCTAGTGAATCTTTTAACTCCATATCGCGAACTACCTCATATGTCAGACGAGGCCATCGATGCTCATCATCAAGCTCTTGGAATTACGCTTAAATCACCTTAGGAAAATTTTATTTTCGATTTTTTTGATAAAATTCGACGAGCTGGTTGATCAGTACAGGAAGATCACGAAATTCGTCGCCTCGGCGAAAGCCGATGGGATCAATTTTTTCACCACTGACGACTTTTCTCAATTCGCGCTCCAGTTTCCAAATGGGGCCTACGAGCTTATGCGTGAGATACACGCCCAAAAGCGTGAAGACCACGCTCATGGCGGAGACGATAATAATAAGTCTTAACATCAAAGAATTGGCAATCGCGCGAAAAGTTTCGGGAGCAAAGACGGGTCCTATAAGGTAACCCATATAAAGTGACTCAAGTTTCATGATGCGTTCATAAGCTAAAACGCAAATAAGGATTGAAGAAACAAGAGCGATTCCACCCAAAAGAAAAACAAGCTTGAGCTGCACTTTGGGTTCGATGCAGTACTTTCTTTTATACCAAGGCAAATATCCTGCGGGCCGTTTCGTCATTTTCTCACTATCGGATATTTCTTAGACCAATATTTCCAAAGATAAATGCCAACTCCAAACGTAATGATCGATAAAAATTGACTCGTGCTCAGCCACGGATCGATGACAAACCCTCTAATCGTATCGCCTCTATAAATCTCTACAATCGAACGTCCAATGGAGTACATAAACATATAAACAACGAGGAGTTGGCCAGTGAACTTCTTTCGGTTTCTTAAGAAAAACGTCACGGCAAAAATGATGAGCGCATTAGCAGCGTCATACAATTGGGCTGGATGAAGAGGGATTCCCGGAGGAGCCAGAGAGTTGGGATCTTTAAACACAATGGACCAGGGGAGCTCAGGGGTGCAAGGTTTTCCAAAACAGCAGCCCGCAAAAAAGCAGCCTAATCTTCCAAAAAAGTGAGCAATGGCAAGCGACGGAACCGCCAAATCCATGGCTTTGAGAGTCGGGAGCTTGTATCGCTTTGAGAAAAAATAAAAACCGGCAACTCCTCCCAAAAAGCCCCCGTAAAACACGAGTCCGCCTTCCCAAAACGCAAAAATTTCGAGAGGGTGATCAAGGAAGTATTCAAAGCGGGTCAAAATGTAAAACGTTCGCCCACCGACAAGGCCCATGGCTAATCCCCAGAAAGACAGATCAACCATGCGTTCCTGATCAAGACCTTCAACTTTTGCTTGGCGATAAACCAGATACAGGCCGATGAGAAAACCGACGACAATCATAAAGCCGTAGGTATGAAGGGTGATTGATCCGATTTTAAGAAGCTGCGGGTGCATGTTTAGGCCTCCTTACGTCTTCGAAGTAGTATCAGTCCTACGAATATAACGGCAAAGCTGACCCATGATGACACACTAATATTAAATAGGGGCGCACCTCTAAAGTCATCCCGAAACTGCTCCAGCGCTAGGCGACCGAGACCGTGTAAGGCTAGCCAAAGGCCAAATAGCTGTCCGCTCGCCTTTAGATTTCGTTTCTTATCCACAAATGTGATGATGCCAAAAACAGTTAGTTCCCATATTACGGCGTAAAGCTGGGTGGGATGAAGCGGGATTCCGGCTGGCGCCGCCGCACCTTCTGGAAACACAATTCCCCAGGGCATTGACGTGGGCTTTCCAAAGCAGCAGCCCGAGGCCAAGCAGCTGAGTCGTCCGAGCGCGTAACCCAACGGGGCAATGGGCGCGTAGAGATCAAGTTGTCTGAAGAAATTGAGGCCCCGCCATCGCACAGCCAGATAACCCATTCCAATGGCGCCAATAAGTCCGCCATAAAATACGAATCCGCCTTGCCAAAATTTAAAAATCAAAGACGGATTATCAAGATAAACCTGAGGCTGTTCGTAAAGGGCATGAAACCCACGAGCACCTAAAAACGCTCCGACCATCACTGCTAGGGCAACATCAAGGCTATAAGCGACATTTTCTTTTTTCTTTTTGGCGCGTCGGTGAAGAGCCCAAACGCCCCACGTAAACACAAGACTGTTGATGATTAAGTAGGTTGAAACTTCCCAGCCTTCAGCAAACCGGATTGATGGCCACATCAGGCGGGAGGCGCTTCAGCCTTGGGGACATTCTTTTTTTCGTTCCCCATGATTAACAGTAGAATGCCCACGCCACACACAATAGCGGAGTCGGCAATATTGAATGCGGGCCAGTGATATTTCGATTGAATGTGAAAATCCAAAAAATCAATAACGTAGCCGAATCTTAAGCGGTCGATATAGTTGCCGATAGCTCCGCCAAAGATCATCGATAAAGATAAGACCTGAAGGCGTTGAGAATCCTGGGTGGAGCGCATGATCCACAAAATCACTCCCATGGCGACAAGTGGAATCAAGGTAAAGAACACTTCTCGAAATGTCGGATGCGATTGGCTGAGTAGACCAAATGCAGCTCCAGTGTTGCGCACATAAGTAATATCAAAAAAACCAGGAATGACGGTCCGTGATTCATTCAAAATAAAGCGGGTATGAATATAAAGTTTGGTGAGCTGATCAAGTGCGATGATGGCTCCGCTGATTGTTAACAATAAGAGGTATCTAATTTTCACGTCAAAGCTTTCACACATTTAGGGCAAACCGCTTTATGAACCGCGTGCTTGCCGATTTCCGTGCTGAAATTCCAGCACCTCTCACATTTTTGCCCATCAGCCGGATTAACCTCAACAGAAACTTCTTGGCCCAAGGCGATTTCGACTTGAGACACGATAAAAAGTGCCGGCAGGTCAGCCTTTTTCTTGTTGAGATAGTCCGCCGTTGCTTGGGGAGCTTTGATTTTGAGTTTAGCTTCAAGTCCCGATCCGATAATTTTAGATTGTCTTGCTTCTTCTAGTTTTTTGTAAGCCGCCGATCTCACAGACAGAACATGTGTTTCAAAATCCGACGCTTCTTTCCACTCCCATTTCGGGTCCGAAGTCGGAAAAGTCGTCAGAAAAACACTTTCATTTTTTCGGCCCGGCAAGCGCTGGTAAACTTCTTCAGACAAGAATGACACAATGGGGGCCATCACACCTACAAGGCCTTCTAAAATCTTATGAAGTGCTGTTTGCGCAGCCCGACGCTCCGTTGAATTCTTGTTAAAGGTATAGAGGCGGTCTTTCAAAATATCTAAATAGATTGCTGACAGGTCGACCGTGCAGAAATTCTGAAGGGCGTGATAAATGCGGTGATACTCAAAGGTATCGTAAGCGGAGGTGCATTCATCAATAAGCTTTTTCAGCTCATGCATTGCCCAACGGTCGATATCCATCATCTTGTCCAGCGCAACCGAGTGTTGAGCGGGGTCAAAGTCCGAAATGTTTCCTAGAATATAGCGGCAAGTGTTTCTCAGTCGGCGATAGCTTTCAGAGACGCGGTCAAAACTTTCTTGGCCGGCTTGCAAGTCATTGCTGTAATCTTCGTAGGCAACCCAAAGTCTCAAAACTTCGGCGCCACTTTTTTCCATAAACTTAAGTGGGTCCAAAACATTTCCAAGACTTTTAGACATTTTGCGGCCCTGGGCATCGTTGACAAATCCATGGGTGATGACGGACTTGTAGGGTGCCCGGCCGCGAATGGCAACCGAAGTCATGAGGCTTGATTGAAACCAGCCGCGGTGTTGGTCGCTGCCCTCGAGATAAAGGTCACAAGGATTGTTCAGTCCCTCGCGTCTGTCCTGCACGGCCTTGTGGCACACTCCGCTGTCAAACCACACATCTAAGATATCTGATCCTTTGCGAAATTTAACACTTCCACAGGTGCAACGGGCGTTATCTAAAAAAACTTTCGGATCGGTAGAGTACCAAGACTCAAGGCCCTCTTTTTCTACAATGTCCGCCACTTTGCGCATGACGGAAGCTTGTGCAAGGGAGTCACCACAATCTTCGCAATAAAAAACCGGGATGGGCACGCCCCAAAGACGCTGGCGACTTATGCACCAATCAGGGCGATTTTCCACCATTGAGGTGATTCGATTTTCTCCCCACGAAGGAATCCATTTTACATTTTTGATTTCAGCCAATGCCTTTTTACGAATGGATTCTTTTTTTGTGTCTTTGGTTCCATCCATGGCAATGAACCATTGCGAAGTCGCTCGAAAGATGACCGGATTGTGACATCGCCAGCAGTGGGGAAAACTGTGATCGAGGTCTTCGTGGTAAATGAGATGGCCGGATTCCTTGAGCTTTTTAACGACCAATGGATTTGCGTCAAATACCCGGGTTCCCTTCATTTCGGCAAACTTGTCCGTGTACTTTCCCCACTCATCGACGGGATTAAAGGGTTCAAGTTTATACTTTAGCCCGACGAGATAATCTTCTTGGCCGTGACCGGGAGCTGTATGAACGCAACCCGTACCGGCATCTAAGGTGACGTGATCGCCCAAAATCACATAAGAGGAGCGGTCGATAAATGGGTGGCGACAAACGACTCCATCAAATCCGGGGCCGCACGGTTTTGTGCCCCCAAATTCCGAGCCCTTGAGGGTTTTAAGAAGCTTAAATGGCTTTTTAATTGTCGCAGAAAATCCGGCTGCAAGTTCTTTAGCCAAGACCCAATTTTCATTTTCAACTTGGTAAATACCATATTCAAAATCGCGATGTACGGCGATGGCCAGGTTGGCCGGCAAGGTCCATGGAGTGGTCGTCCAAATAACAACAAATGTCTTCGAACCCTTTGCGCCTAGCTTGTCGGCATTTTCAGAAACTTCAAATTTGACATAGATCGAAGGGTCTACCTTGTTTGCGTATTCAACTTCGGCTTCTGCGAGCGCCGTCCCATCTGACCAACACCAGTGCACCGGCTTATCGGCTCGATAAGCATGACCTTGTTCGAAGATTTCAGCAAGCGAACGGATAATATCGGCTTCATAAGCCGAATCCATTGTGGTGTAAGGATGATCCCAATCGGCTAAAATGCCCAGTCGCTTGAATTGGTCGCGCTGAAGACCGATGAATTTTTCGGCGTACTTTCGACATAGTTCTCGAATTTCCGCATCGGATTTTTCTTTCCGTTTTGATCCTAATTCTTTATTCACGGCGTGTTCGATCGGAAGCCCGTGACAATCCCAACCCGGTATGAATACCGCCTGATACCCGCTGAGCGCCTTGTATTTAACGACGATGTCCTTAAGAATTTTGTTGAGGCAGTGGCCCACATGAATGTTTCCGTTCGCGTAAGGTGGACCGTCCGGCATGGTGAACAGTGGCTTGCCGGCATTTTTATTTTGGATTTTTTGATAAAGGTCGTCACTGAGCCATTTTTTAATTTGTTCGGGCTCGCGCTGAGGCAAGTTGGCCTTCATCGGAAAATCGGTTTCGGGCAAATTCAATGTTTGGCGATAATCTTGACTGTCTGACATATGAACCATAGGTAGTCTTGAAACTGAAGAATTTCAAGAGCTTTGCATGGGGTGTCATTACCTAAGGAGTGAGTAGGCTTTTAAGCCGTTGAGCTCCTAAAACAATCAGCATCCGTACCACTTCTTGATCGGAGCTCAAGTTTAAATGCTCCTTTATTTCGCTGATGATTTGTCGACTTCGGGGGTCCAAGTGATCAGACATCGGGTGAGGGGCGGTTCTCGGTGCCTGAGGCGGCGCAGGGTTAGTGGGTTCTGTGGGTGCAGTGGCGGCCGTTGATTCCGCAGAGGCTACTTGGGGGGCGGTTGCTTGATGCGGTGTTGGAGAAAAATCAAATTGTTCGAGTTCGGCTTTAAGGCCTTTAAGTGTTTTCTGAAAATCTTCGGCGGATTTGCTTTGAACCGGAGGCGTCGGCACTTCAGGGCGACTGGCTCCATCTTGTTGAAGCATAAACTCATCAAGTGCCGCGCCGCCAAATCGTTTGACTTTAAGATAAAGTGCGACCAGCTGGTCGACTGTTTTAATCGATTCTCTTACGGATGGTGAAACGGATTGAACCCATTTGTAGGCCTCCGAGACATCCCGAGTTGTAAAAGCTTGCGGAATCAAAAAATACCCCTGAAAGCAAGACGCTCTGATTTACCTTAGCCAGGCTTCTTAATCAAGGGTGAAGCGGATTTGCAGGATTCGGTCACTTTGACTCGGAGTAATCCTTAGCGATGATGCCATACTTCTCAATCTTCCTTAAAAGTGTCTTTTTTGGAATGTTGGCATGGAGCGCCGTTTGATTAATGCGCCCCTTAAACATCTTTAAGGCCTTAATGATAAATTCCTTTTCAAAAAGCTCCTTTTGCCGATTGAAATCAAGCGTCGCGTCGGATGGACCGTTGCCTTCAGTGATTTCGATGTCTTCGTCGGATTCATCCAGGTTGAGGCCGTATTTAGGTTTAAGACCCGTGACCGTTTCTGGAAGGCTTGCTGTGGTGATCCAACTTCCATTTTCAATAATAAAAGAGTGCTCAATGACGTTTTCAAGCTCGCGAATATTTCCTGGCCAATCGTAACGCATCAAAGCATTGAGTGCTTCGGGCTGAACTCCTTGAATATCCTTTTCGTGAGCTTTTCTGAATTTGTCGATGAACAGCGTAACAAGGCGCTTGATGTCGTCTTTTCTCTCGCGCAAAGGCGGTAAATTGACCGGAATAACATTGAGACGATAAAATAAATCCTCTCTAAAGCTTCCAGCACGAATCATTTCTTCAAGGCCGCGATTGGTAGCCGCCACAATTCGAACGTCCGAGTCAATTTCACGATTTGAGCCTACGGGGGTGAACTTCTTTTCCTGAAGAACGCGCAAGAGCTTAACTTGCATATTTGGTGACAAGTCCCCCACCTCATCTAAGAACAGTGTTCCCCCTTCGGCGAATTGAAATTTACCAATTTTGCGCTGATCGGCGCCTGTGAAGGAACCCTTTTCATGACCAAAAAGCTCGCTTTCAAATAGTGCTTCTGGAATGGCCGAACAATTAATGGCGACAAATTTCTCGTCTTTGCGATGGCTATTAAAATGGATAGCACGGGCAACTAACTCTTTTCCTGTACCCGATTCTCCTCGGATCAAGACGGGAGTGTTGACCTTGCTTAGCTTGTCGATAATATTAAAAACCTTTTGCATTTCGGCGCTATTACCAACGAACTTTCGTCCCCCTTCGAGGGTCAGAGTCGGAGAGCTAGCCGCGATTTGCTGAATGAGGTCGTGGGCTTCTAATGCCTTTTCGATCATTTCGATGAGTTCTTCATGGCGGATGGGTTTAGGCAAATAGTTGTAGGCCCCTTCTTTAACGGTGCGAACCGCGTCTTCAATATTGCTGTAAGCGGTGAGAATAATGACGATGATTCGTGGATCGTGTTCTTTAATAAACTTAAGGGCTTCAAGACCATTCAGGTTTGGCATGTCCACATCAAGAATAACGAGGCTAATGCCACCTGCACGAACTTTGGCCACAGCCTTAAGGCCGTCTTCGGCTTCTTCAACGATGAACTTCTTTGTCGAAGCAAGGCTGCTTGCGAGCGAAGTTCTTAATCCTGCATCGTCGTCAACTACCAATACTTTTAGCATGGTCATGATCTCCCCTATACCGGCAATTCCACAGTGAAGGTTGATCCTTCATTGGGCTTTGAGTTTACTGAAATCTTTCCTTGATGCAGTTCCACAAAGTACTTGGCTAGGTAAAGTCCTAAGCCCGTTCCCTTGATGGGAGAGGCTTTTGCCGTCTTTCCTCTATAGAACTTCAAGAAAATATTGTCTACTTCATCTTGAGCAATGCCGGGCCCTTGATCTCTGACAGCAACCTGAATGTTTCCGCCTGATTCTTTGGTGGCCACGACGATTTCGGAATTCTCAGGCGTATACTTGATGGCGTTTTCAACGAGGTTTCCGATCACCTGTCTCATCAAATCCACGTCAAATTTAATACTGAACAATGGTTCTAACTCAGATTTGATTTTGATGTTTTTAGATTTGGCATTGAACTCATATTTTTTAATAACTTCTTTAACAATTGAATTGATGTCGCGACTGGATTTGTTGAGTTTGACTTCTTTGCTTTCTATCCGACTGAGATCAAGGATGCTCCCAACGAATTGGCCAAGTTCATCACTAGATTTCATAATCGATTTTAGGGCTTCTTTTTGCTGCGAATCGAGCTTCGTCTCGCTGCGAAGGGCCAGTTCTGCCATGCCTTGAATGCGCGCAATGGGCGTTTTAAGATCATGGCTCATCATGGACATGAAATTAGACTTGAGCTCTTCAACTTGTTCGAGAAGAGTGTTTCGTTGCTGAAATTCCCAGGACTTTCGATTCTCCACAATAAGGCGGTAAGGAATAAAAAAGTAGTACGAAACAAAAATGGCTAAAAGCGGATGAATCAGCGAAATCCAAATGCCACCGAAGGCCTGAAGTATGTAAGCAAGCCCAATGACGGAAATGGCTTGGCCTAACAGGGCAAGAATCCCCTGTATAGGAGTGCCCGTCCAAACAATGATGACCGTGACACAGGCGACAACAATTGTAATGGTGAGGTTAGCAAGATCTGGCGATTTTATAATTCCAACATTTTGGACAAGGTTTTCAAAAATCTGAGCTTGCGCCTCTAGGCGTGACATACTCAGCGGCTGCCGTGAGTAAGGAGTCATAATATAATCGTCTGTATCCATCTGAGTATCGTGGCCAATAATAACAATGCGATCGGTGAAGGTTCCTTTCGGAAACCGACCCTCTTTAACATCGCCAAAGCTTAGGGGCTTAATCGTTCCAGGGGGGCTAAACCGAATGTATCCGAATACGGATCCGTCAGATTCAAAGGCCCCGCGGTATTGGAGTGGGTTAATAATCTTATTGCTCAAATTGGCGAGCAGCGGTTGAAGAACCAACTGATTTTCAAAAGCAATGAGCATTCGTCTCGTGACCTTATCGCCCGCGAAGGTGACATTGTCGCGAGTGATGGGGGCCGAGGCCACATTCAAAGCGTCGAACGGCTTTGGAAGTTGAATGTGGCTATATTGACTCAGTGGTGCAAGCTGCTCAGAGGCAAAAAACAAGTTGGTGGCTCGCGATGCCACTTGGCTAAATTTTACTTTTGAATCGAGACTTCCTTCCCATTGAGATGGGTCCGCAAGAAAGATAATTGCGCGAGGATTATCACTGCTAAGCTGTTCAACCGTTTGAGTAAAGTCTTCGGTGTTCGGTTCTCCGCGCAATACCGACAAGGTTTTTGGGTCAACGGCAACAGTGGTGACTATTCCCGAAGGGGTAAGGCCTGGAGATAGGCGCACGCGCCAATCGTAAAGAACGCCTTCAAGGTAAGATAACGGAAAGCGATGTAGCACAACGGCAATGAGCACCGCGCCCGCGCACCGGAGCAGGGGATAGAACCATTTCCATCTCACTTCAAATGCCACTTCGTCATTCCTCGCCCACATGGCTATTTTCCAATTCATTGGAGTGAGCAATCCTGAAGCCAGCATTGGGGGAGATCGGAACTTAGTAATTTCAATAAGTTATGCATGAATGGTGGGGACGATTTGGGGCCCTTGTTTACGATTAGTGTCATTTTGACACTAATCCAGGCAGGGGAGTTGCACAAGGGAGGAGGCGTTACAGTCAGATCTTTTGGGAGATGAATTAATGAATATGAGGCCTCTGATTTCGGCGCTATTTGTCACTATGGTTTTTTCTTTTTCACTTCTATCGCCCAAGGCCAACGCCAGTGCGGGCGAACAATTTCTTCTTGAAAAAGCCATTCTGGAACTAAAAAACAAAGAGCAAACGTACATCCAGTTTGGAAAGGGATTTGGCTCTCTTGCGGAAACTTCGAATCAAGATCTTCAACGCCAAATCCAGATTCAGCAAAAAACAAAATTGGTGACGACGGTGGCGTCGGCCATTGCGACTTTTACAATGGGAGGCGTTGGCGTCGTTTGGAGTGCGGGGGCGTCCGAAGGAGTTTTTGGCTTTGTCGTTGTGGGTGGTTTGTATTCGTTGTTGGGATTCACAACGGCGCCAATAATCAATGAGCTTTTATCAACTCAGCCTGGATCAGAGGATTTACCTCTTGAAGCACTTCGCGAGAAATCCTCTTATTTGGGTAAGCTTGTATCGGAAATGAATAAGGTGCCTGATGAATTGCTCAAGCATCGTAATCAGGTTGAATCGCAACTGAGGCCAATTATTCAAAAAATGGAAGGCGCCAACGATCTTGCCAATATGATGAACAACGCTGAAATTCGTCGAGCGTACTACACCAAAACTCTTTTCGAATATTTGCGGGATTGGCACTTTCTTGTTGCTGAAGTTTATCGTCTTCGCGCTATCGAGTTTGAAGCACTGCTAAAAAAATTAAGTTGAATTACTGATGCATCCAGCATTCAGTGCGGGGTTGAGTGCCGTCTTTAAAAACAAGACGAGCCTTTCGCGAGCAATTGGGTCGCGCCAGCATTGAACTTTCTGGATCTATGGTTAAAGCAATAGCCCCTTCAGGAACTGGAAAGTCTGTTTCCGGAAGGTGAGCTCCGAATTTCTTTATATAAAGACTCCAAATAGGCACCGCGCCAGAAGCGCCAGTAAGTCCCGTTGACTTAGGTTGATCAAAGCCAACCCAAACAACCGCAGCGTGCTCCGGAGTAAATCCGCCAAACCAAGCGTCTTTGGTGTCATTGGTTGTTCCGGTTTTTCCGGCAGCGGGGATAGAAAAACCATTCGCACGAATGGCCCGTCCGGTTCCGCGATCCATCACACCTTCCATTAAGCTTACGGTTTGCCTTGTGGCAATGGCGTCCAGAGCCTCGGTTGCCGTAGGTTCATATTTATAGAGTGTCTCGCCCGTGGCGTTTTTAACTTCTAAAATAAAAGTTAAAGGCAAATAACTTCCCATGCGGGAAAGAGTTGAATAGGCCTGTAAGACTTCAAACGGAGTTAAGGTGGCCGCACCCAAGGCTACACTCGGGACTGCCATCATCGGGCTGTCAATGCCCGCTTTTCGAGCCCCATCAATAACCTTGTCGATTCCGATTTGCTGGGCCACGTGAGCGGTTGCCGCGTTCAAACTTTTCTCTATGGCTACGAAAATCGGGACCTGGCCGAAATATTCATTTTCATAATTTTCTGGCGACCAAGTCTGTTTATCATAATTCAAAGTGAAGGGTTCATCTTGTACCTGTGTGAGCGGAGTGTAGGGGTTTCCCGCGGGATCGTTTTGAGTAAATGCCGCTAAGTAAACAAATGGTTTAAAGATACTTCCAACTTGCCGTTGGCTTTGAATGGCGCGGTTTAATTGTGTTTCTGAATAAGAACGACCCCCAACGACCGCTTCGACAAAACCATTTTTTGGATTTGCCGAGATTAACACCGCTTGAAGTTTTGTTTTTGGATCTTGTTTATACATTTTCACAAAGCTCGCGTAACCGGTTTCAATTTGATTGAGCCCTGTGCGAACGGCATCGGTTGCCGCTTGCTGTGCTAGGGGATTAAGTGTGGTGAAAACCTGCAGCCCTTCGGCGCTGGAAATCTCAAGTTTTTGGAGTTGTATTTTAACAGCATCGACGAAAAATGGGGCTTGGTCTTTAACTGTTTGTGGGCGAGATGCCGGAAGGGATTCGGCCAGTGCTGATTGGTACTCGGTCGAATCAATCAATTCGAGATCCAACATGCGCTTGAGCACCGTATTTCGTCTTTGAAGTGACTTTTGGGCGTTGGTCCAAGGATTATAAATATTGGGGCCTCGGATGAGACCGGCCAATATGGCGGACTCACTTAAACTGAGATCCGAAATTTCTTTTCCAAAGTAATGACGAGCGGCCGTTCCAAATCCATGCAATTCAAATGGAGCATTTTGGCCGAGATAGATTTCATTAATATAGGTCTCCAATATTTCATCTTTAGTAAATTGAGATTCCAGTAAGACGGCCATCAAGATCTCTGTCACTTTTCTCTTAAGCGTTCGCTCTGGAGTGAGAAAATAATTTTTGACCAGTTGTTGGGTGATGGTGCTGCCGCCTTCAGCTTTTCGCATTTGAGAAATGTTTTTAATCGCGGCGCGCATGATGCCGGTCACACTCACCCCTTTGTGAGTCAAAAAGCTGCTATCTTCGATGGCCATAATGGCATTGAGCAAGTGGGGAGGGGCATCGCCAAGGGCGATTACTGTTCGCAATACGGGTTGTCCGCCGTAAAATTGCGCAAACATGGCGGGTTCAAATTCTAAAAAGTCTACGGGTGTCAGTGGTTCGTCTTGAAAAATGAATTTGACTGTATCGGCGCCATCAACGGCAATCAAAGCAAGCGGACGTTTTTCTGGGGTCCCTGAGAGGGGCTTTCTTTGAATCACCCAACAGTTTGTAACGCTTGTGTCCGTTTGGGGCATTTTCTGGGCGCAGACTTCGGCGTTTAATTTTCGAAACTCGCCCTCTTGTAGCTCGCGATCGAGAATGATCGGCCGGTAGTCTAGAGAAGTGAGAATTTCATCGATAAGGGAGCTCGCTTGACGTTGTCCAAGCATGAGGCGAGCCGGAGCCGAGTAATATTCTGTAGGCGCTGCCCAGCGTTTACCAGCCAATCGCTCGCGAATGGCATTGTTGAGGCGCGTTGCCCAAATCCCAACGGCCAAGGCCGCAAGCACGGCAATTGTCAAGAATGCGGTTCCAAAAACGAAAAAGCCACGACGATTCTTCATCTTTCTTGACTTTGAATGGACCTTTCCGTTTAGTCAATGCCGGTATGAAACTTCAGCCCACTCAAATTGAAAGACTTGTTCGCCAGGTCATGGAATCACTAAAATCCAAAGGGCTCATTCAATTTAAGATCGCGGAAGCGCAAGTTTTGGCCCGTGCCGTTGAATTGGTCACCCAGGATTTTCGCCGCGAAGATGATTTGACCCAGGAAGTCTATAAAATGATGGACGACCTAGAAAAACAAAACCCCGGGGGCTTTGATCGCGGAAAAATGTTCCCTTTGCTCAAAGCGCGACTCGCAAAACAAAAGGGGATTGTGTTGTGATTTTATCTGAAGATCGTCAGACCCACATTGCTCACGTCATTGTTGACGGCATTTGGAATGACGATTTAGTGGAATACACAAACGAAGACGAAGCGATTCGATGCGCTAAGCGTGCTGTTGCCGATTATGTGGGGCGAGAATCGTCGTTAGATGAAGCTGTTCGCAGCAAGATTTCCAGCCAGAAAAAGCTCATCCTCGAGGGGACTCGGGAGTTTGATTTGCTTTACAAAAAATATTACGAAGAAGAGACCCGACGCCGGGGCGGTTGAGCTGTAGCGACTGTGCAACATAAGCTTTGCGTCATTGTGATGCCTTGTGTTGTTAGAGTTAGGGTTTGACTTTGCTAGGGCGTCGAAATATTCAATGATTAAGAAATGTTATGACATTTATAAACGAGGCGGTGCGAATTTGAAGTTCGTTTGTTTACTTGCGGTACTACAAATCACTTTAACAGGTAGCTTTGTTCTAGCCGGTGATATCAGCTGGTCGGGCCGTTATCGCGCTGAGGGAATCTTTTTAAAGACCCAAAAACTTGATAAAGATAAGTCCGGTCTTGAGAACAGTTACATCCTTCATCATCTTGTTTTGAAACCAAAAATTGTGGCGTCAGATGGTGTCAATATTCTGGGCCGTTTTGATTTATTCAACAACTCGTTACTCAACAATCAAGCGGGTCAAGCTCTCGGGCAATATTCGGGTTCCTCAACACCGCCTCAGCCGAGTGCGGTGCAGACTCGCACTCAACAAGACGATGCCATTGCCGTCACCGAACTTTACATGAATTGGATTAATGAGTGGGGAGCCCTTGTTGTTGGTCGCGTCCCATTTAATTTTGGTCTCGGGATGGCCTTTAATTCTGGAGACGATCCGTTTGCCCATCATCTTTCGACGAAAGACATGGTGGCTTATAAAATCACGATGGGAAATATCACGGTCACCCCTGGATACGGCAAAGTGAAAGAGTCCGCCTTGACTGTTGAAGATGACATCAATGATTTTATCGTGATCGCGGAATATAAGAATGAAGAGTCGGATCTATCGATGGGATTTCTGTTTGATTCGAAAACGGCAACCTTAGATTCAACCGCAGGAAATGATTTCCCGACTTCTTATTTCAATCAAGGAAACTTCACTGGCGCTGTCATGACTGACGGTTACAACGCTTACAACATGAATTTTTACGTGAAGAAGAAAACAGAGGATTTTACGTTAGGTGCCGAGGTTGGCTTTACTTCTGGATTCACGGGCGTGAAGGTGACCAACTCAACAAACGGTAGCCAAGAGCGCGTGGAACTAAGTGGCTTTGGTCTGGCTGCTGAGGCTTCTTATCGAACCGGATCTATTACATTGAATCTCAAAGCAGGTCTTGCAAGTGGAGATGATGCGGATACGGCACGTTTTGAAGGTTATATGTTTAGCCCGAACTACGACACGGGCTTTTTGCTCTTCAATTACGTAATGGGGCAATACGATGCTCTCCGCTCAACCCTGTCGGGATCGCGGCTTGCGCAAACTTCAGGAGTGGGGACTAGCGTTTCGAATTATTATGGTCTCGATACCGAAGTCATTTCTAATGCCATGTACTTTGCTCCAAACATTCGCTGGGCAATTGGTGAGAAGTGGGACGTGTTTGGGACATTCATTTATGCCACCACACAAAAGAGTCCGCTTCCAACAGCTCAAGGGAGCGTTGGCAGTTCTTTAGGCTTTGAAGGAGACTTAGGGGTGACGTATCATCCTACAGACAAGATTGTTTGGGAAACAACGTTCGGGGCGCTGTTTCCTGGTTCGACGTGGTCTGGAGTCTCAAGCATGAACGGAGGCCGTGGGCTTCCAACAGACCCCGCATTTGGTTTGACTACGAAAGCCGCCATCACCTTCTGATCGAGTTCGTTGCTGCGTCTGAGATGGCAACTTTGATTTGCAACTGAGAGTACGACTTTTGGAACAGCTTTGAGAGATCAGCTTGAGGCGGCGAGCAGGGCCCCCTGGGGATTCGTCCCCAGGGGTTTTTTTATCAATTAAAATCCTCTTAATCCGCCGGACCGACCAGTGTTAGTGGGTGGGATGACTTGGCCAGGAAAAGTTGTTCCATTTGGCATCGCCGCCCCGGTTAGACCGGTTGCGCCAGAGCCCGGAGTGAATCCGCCAACGCCACCAATGGGTTGAAAGGTCGAGTTACCCGCAGTTAAGCCTGATCCGAATCTTGTTGGAAATTGCGGGCCTTGTTGAATTCCCATCCCGCGCCAAGTCTGATTGTCACCATTTTGGCGCAAAATGCCGTCGGAAAATCTTGAATCAGTAAATAATCCGCTTGTTCCGTCTTGTGAGCGGGACGCGTTACCCATCAGTCGATTGATGATGCTGTCGAGATCATCACCAGAAGAAGTTCCCGTACGCGGGTTTGTCGAACCTAGGGCGATCTTTTGCTGTGCGACTCTTGCAATCTGGTTGAGTTGCATCACGTCGTTTTGGGTAGACGGATCTAATACTCTTGCCAGGGTTTCGGTAACCGCCGGCATGGTGATTTGCCATGTTTGAACCTCACGGGCCGACATTTGAGCTTCCCGCTGCATTTGATCAAAGCCTTGTAGATTTATATTAAACTCAGTGAGTTTGGCTCGCGCCATAGTGTAGTTGCCAGATTGAACCAGCATCGTGATCTCATCGGCCATGGCGGTGAGTTTTTCGCGTCTCGCAAAATATTCTTGAGTCGAAAGGCTTAAAAAAGCTTCTCCTGCAATTTGGCGGATTTCACCGCGTCCGGTGCGGGCCAAATCTTTAAAAAGGGCCCCGTACTCACGCTTAATTTTTTCGATTTCAGTTTTGTCACCCATGAGCTGTGCACGCTGTAATCTTGAAAGCATGTCCGATTTCAACTCAGACATAAGACTCACGGCTTCTTCGCGATCGCTTTGTTTGGTCGATCGCTTTAGCTTATCAAGCCGACGCTTTTTACAAGAAAATGCTTCTCGTTCAGATTCGATGGCGACTTCTTCGTTATTTACGAGTTTGGTTTCACAGCGCGCCACTCTCTCGTCGCGTTCTTTTTTCTCGTCTTCGTTTATTTCTTCTTTTTTGGCAAAACGTTCGCGAATTTCTTTTTCGCCCTCTTTCTCGGCTTCTCCAACGAGCTTAGCTTTGGTTTCAACTTTGACGCTGGCAAGTTTTGGATCAGCGGGGATAATATTCAAATAACTTTTGTCTTTATCCTTTTCAAAGGTCACGGTGTATTTTTGCCCTTCAATAAAGAAAAGAAGTTTGGTTCCGGGTTTCAATTCATCAGTGGCCTGGGGGGCAACGTCGGGCGCCGCAACAGGTGCAACCGGACCCTGTGGTTTAGCGGAACCGGCTCGTACTTCCGTTTTGGCCGGGGCGACAGGTAAGGCTCCCCACGCAAACGTGGCCAGGCTTAGCACCAAACCAATCACGCTTAAAACAACAACGACTTTTCTTTCCATTTGGGTCCTCCAAAATTGAGATACATTCACAAGGTCAAGTCATTCCAAGATAAGAGCCAATTGACTCAACGAGACTCAAGTCATTGAAATCATTTAATGTTTAAAGAATTTATGAATCTCAAAGGACTCAGAGCTTTTGCACGCGGCTCGATCGGAAACGACTGGCGAGTATAAACAATGAGAGGATTCAACCATTTAGACTGTCTGGTTACTTGACAGGCGTTATGCCGCTGGGCGACAAATCCTTTATGAAGTTTGAGTTTAGGCCCGTATCGAGGGCGCCTTCCTATAATGATGTAACACCCGAGAAGTGGAATAGTTGGGTATGGCAACTTCAGAACTCGCTTTCGACCCTTGAGGATTTTTCAAAGCACTTCGCGCTAATGCCAGAAGAAAAGTGGGCATTTGAAAACGGTGGCTCAGTATTTAAAGTGGCGACCACTCCTTATTACGCGAGTTTGGCTCTTCAAGTGGGCGAGATGACAGCGGCATCGGTGATGGACTGGCATCAGCGCAGTCATAACCCTATTCGCAGAATCTTTATGCCGTCGAAAACCGAGCATGGGCAGTTGGGTCAGCAGATGATTGATCCACTTGCGGAAGAGGTTCATAGTGCCAATCCTAATTTGATTCACCGTTATTCTGATCGGGTTTTGTTTTTAGTAACCGATACGTGCAGTGTGTATTGCCGCTTCTGCACGCGCAAAAGATTTACTGGTCATGATAGCGGATTTGTCGGAACTCGAAATTATTTGTCTGCGCTAGATTACATTAAAGAGCACCCAGGAATTCGCGAAGTGATTTTGTCTGGCGGTGACCCGCTCACGCTTTCAAACTCTATGCTCGAGAGGGTGTTAAGGGACATTCGTTCTATAGATCATGTGGAAATCATTCGCATCGGCACACGAATGCCTGTTGTTTGTCCTATGAGAGTCGACGAGCCCTTGGCGGCAATCATTCGAAAATATGGACCCGTTTATATGATGACCCATTTTAGCCATCCGAAGGAGCTTACGACAGAAGCCACTTTAGCACTCGGTCTATTAGCCGATCACGGCATTCCGCTGTTCAATCAAATGGTGCTACTTAACGGCGTTAATAATCACGCATCGATTGTTCAAGCACTTAATCGAAGACTTCTGTATTTGCGCGTTAAGCCTTACTACATGTTTCAGTGTGATCCGAGCCAGGGAACCGATCATTTAAGAACCAGTGTCGAATCCAGTGAAGCTATCGTTCGAGAGCTTTGGGGTCATTTATCTGGGCTAGCGTCAGCAAGTTTGAGTTTGGATATTCCAAACGGCGGCGGAAAGACCAGTCTTGTGCCTAATTTTGAGGTTTCTCGCGAAGCCGGAGTGCGCCACTATGTGGGCTGGGACGGGCGAGTTGGCGAATATCAGAATCCTGCAGGTCCCGAAGAGTTGCCTTGTGATGTCTCTGACTATCAAAGCGAATGGGAACAGCTGAAAAATGCCAAGTCGACTATCGAAGTGCCTCAAGACGTGCGTATTTCACAATAAATTTTCTCAGAGAATTATCCCCAAATAAAATTGTTACTTTTTGAGCTTCGCCCTGACCTTCAGTTTGATGAATGATTCCAACTCCAAAAGTAGGGTGGCGCACGCGAGAACCTTTTTTGAACGAAATTTCCAAGGCGAACGAATCATCTTCCACATCTGGACGGGTTTGAACTTCGTCTTCTGGATTCCAACGGGTGGGAGACTGTGGAGCATGAAGTGATTGTCTCCACATATGTTTTGGCTTTTGGCTCTGTGAGAAAGATGTTTTGAGAACGTAGGACTCCGGAATTTCTGCGATAAACCGACTGGGAGGGTTCATTTGTTCTTGTCCCCAAACGCGGCGAACTCTTGCATGGGTGAGAAATAGCTTTTCTCTGGCGCGAGTCATCCCTACATAAAATAAGCGTCTCTCTTCTTCGCATTGGTCGTCGCCGGCCTCTTCTATCGATCGAGCCGACGGAAACAGATTTTCTTCAAGGCCTCCGATAAAAACGACCGGAAACTCCAACCCCTTAGACACGTGGAGGGTCATGAGCGTTACAGCATTGTCGTTTTCAATTTGATCGGCATCAGAAACCAAGGCCATTTCTTCAAGAAATCCAGCTAACGTGGCTTCCTCACCGCGCTCGCGCTCGAAGTCTTGCAGAACCGAATCAAGTTCCTCAAGGTTTTCTACCCTTGAATCGGCCTCAGGAGTGTTCTCAGCTTTGAGTTTCTGAACGTATTGAGTCGCGTCTAAAACGGCATGATAGATTTCTCTTGGTTTTGGAGATTCTTTGGCCCGTTCACGAAGACCGCTAATCATTTCTGTAAACTCAAGAACTCGTTTCAGTGCGGTTTTTTCTATGACTCGCTCTTGCATGGCTGGGATCAGGGCATCATACAAGGTCAGTTCTCGTTGAGTGGCAAACTCTTCAAGTCGTTCAATCGTTGTCTTTCCAATGCCGCGAGTAGGAGTATTGATAATGCGCTTAAGCCCAACGGAGTCTTTGGGATTTAGAATGACTTTTAAATAGGCTAACAAGTCTTTGACTTCGGCGCGGTCGTAAAATCGAACGCCTCCGACGATGCGGTACGGAATGGAGCGCATCCGAAGATTGTCTTCGATCACGCGCGATTGAGCATTTGTTCTGTAAAACACGGCAAAATCTTGCCACTCGCGGTTTTCATGGGTGGCTAATTCATATATTTGTTGGCAAATCACACGCGCTTCGTCTGATTCGGTGGCCTCTTCGCGGATGACAATCGGGTCTCCCGAAGGATTGTCTGTCCAAAGCTCTTTGTCTTTGCGTTGGGTGTTTTGAGCGATGACGTGGCTTGCAGCCTCAACAATGTTCTTAGTCGAGCGATAGTTTTGCTCGAGCTTGATCACTTGGGCATTTGGAAAATCTCTTTCGAAACTTAAAATATTTTGGATGTCAGCGCCTCGCCACGAATAGATGCTTTGATCCTCATCTCCGACAACACAAACATTTTGATACCTCGATGACAGTTGCCTGATGAGTAAGTACTGAACGTGGTTGGTGTCCTGGTACTCATCGACCATCAGATATTTAAATCGCTCCTGATATTCCTCAAGAAGAAGGGGATGTGCTTGAAACAGATCGACGGTCTTGAGCAATAAATCTCCAAAATCGAGGGCGTGAGCCCGTTTCATTTCTTGCTCATAGCGTTCGTACACGAGCGACGCCTTTTCGTGCATGAAATATGATTTTTGTTGGGAGAATTGCGCAGGCTTTAGGTATTTGTTTTTTGCCTGGTTAATCTGGTACTGAAAAGTCTTAGGTGGAAAAATTTTGTCGTTAATTCCTAAATCCTGACAAACTTTTTTGATCACACTCAGCTGATCACTATCATCATAGATGACAAAGGCATTTTCAAATCCCAGTAAGCTACTGTGGCGGCGCAAGATGCGCACGCATGACGAGTGAAATGTGCTGACCCACAGTGGCTCAGTAAGCGCCGGCGCTCCCACTCGGTGGAGAAGTTTGGTAATGCGCTCGACCATTTCTCCAGCGGCCTTATTGGTAAACGTCACAGCCAATAATTCCGATGGGTGGGCCTTTCCCGAGCTGACAAGGTGGGCCGCGCGATAGGTGAGAACCCGAGTTTTTCCGCTACCGGCACCAGCCAAGATGAGTACCGGGCCATCCGACGCTTCTACTGCGCGCCATTGCTCCGGATTTAATTCCGATTTGAAGTCTATGGAACTAGACATAAGACCATGAGATCTAGCATCTGGGCGCCTTGATGAGAAGCGCAATTTCCCGTAGGATTAAAGGATATGAAAACAATTGTATCGCTGTTGTCATTGGCTTGTTTACCGGTTTTCGCTGCGCCGCAAAGTGACAAGCAAAACACGCCTCTGGTTCAAAGAGTACAACTTGAAAAGTATTTAACGGATTTGACCCCTGAAGAGACCTTAGAAAAGCTTGACTCCCAAAACAAAGGGGAGCCGGACATGTTCGTCGTATTTCGGAGAGAAGAGGGCGTTTCAAACCGCCAGCTCGTTTTGCAGGCTTTTGACGTCAACCGAGATAAGAAAATCGACTTAGTGAAACACTTTTCCAAAGGCAAAGTCATCAAACGTGAAGCGGATTTAGATTTTGACGGCATAGTAGACGTTATTTCGGAATTTGATCCGGTTTCAGGTCAGCTTCGAAAAAAGACCCAGGCCGACGGACCAACTAACGTTTGGAAATACTACGTTTCGGGTGAACTGCGGCGTAAAGAGATGGACCGCAATGCCGATGGTAAGCCCGATATGTGGGTTTACTATCGCGGCGGAAGGGCCACCAGAACAGAAATCGATCAAAATTTTGATGGAAAACCCATTGCCATCGAAGGGACCCTTGCGCCAGCGAAGAATAAGAAAACTGGCGTTCAACTGAAAGACAAAATCTTGACGGAATAATCAGGTAAACTTGTTTCTCGTTTTGGCCGTTCGACTTAACTCTTCGACAACCGTTTTAATTTTTTGCGCTTCTTGAATTTTTGAAATCAAGATTGCATTTTCGGTTTCCACAAAAATGAGATCTTGAACTCCAACAAGAGCCAGTAGCTTTTGACTGCTTCGACTGATGATGTTTCCGGAAGAATCGACAGATAGGAGATTCTTTTCTGTGGACGTATGGCCTGCGGGATGGTTTGTGCCAAAGACTTCAAGCAAAGCGGGCCAAGAGCCTAAGTCATTCCAACCGAAATCACCGAAAACTACCGCTCCTTTATGAGTGCGCTCCATGATGGCAATATCAAAAGGAAGTTTGGGAACCTTTTTATAGAGTGACTTAAGCATTCGGGGTTTTTTTATGATTTGGTCCATGATGGCGGCCACAGCAGGCTGAACGCGGTGCACTTCATCAATTATCGTGGAAGATTTTGCGATAAAAATGCCGGCGTTCCAACAATAGGTTCCTTCGTTAATAAATTGTTCCGCTTTTTCTGGTCCGGGTTTTTCGACAAAACGCATGA
>JADLCR010000087.1 GCA_020847095.1 Oligoflexia bacterium
TAATAAGTGAGCGGAAATCGCGCCATCAATTCTTGCCCTGTTTTGAGAAGTTCGGGCTCAGCCTTTTTCTGTTTGTACGATTGAAAAAGCCAAAACAGCGAAATCAGGTCTTGCTGGCTCGTGAGCTTTCTTGATCGGGCCATTTCGAGGTGAGTAATCGCTTCGGCCGGGTCATTTTCATTATAATTAATCAATGCCCAATGAATGGCCGCATCGGCTGATTCAGGCGAAGCGGGATATTTGGTCAAAACTTTTTTGAATATCTTTTTTGCTTCGCTAAATTGCGAACTCAGTTGGTACGAGCGGCCGGCCATATAGAAAAACTTTGCCGCTCTCGGTGAATCCTCGGATTCTTCAGCGGCCTTCAAGAAGAGCGGGCCCGCCTCGGCAAACCCCTGACTGTCAAACAGGGTCTTTGCCCATTCAGACTGCCGATCGGCATCGAGCTGTAAAAGTTCGCTTAAAATTTTGCGTTTTCCGTTAGTATCACCCTGTGCGCCCCGACTTTTTTCCATCTCGGCTGACAAGAGTTCGCTAATCTTATCCGACGCGGCCTTTGCCCTGACGCCTTGGGGAAATTGCTTCAAAAGCCTTGCAAGAGCTTCAACTCCGTTTCCAAAATCCCCGCGAGCCAGATAATTGAGGCCTTGGCTATAAAGCTCGGCTTCTTCTGGAGAGGGCGAAAGCTCACCCAATGATGGAGTCGGTGTGCTTTGAGCATTTATTTGAAGTTGATTGCGAACAGAGTTTGGCAAAAGCGGCAAAACATTTTTGATTTTTGCGTCAACGCCAGCGTTTGGATCTAGAGAACGTGATCGGTCGTATTGCCAATAAGCCGCAACCCAATCTCGCTCCGCCAACAAAACCTGCCCCGCAAAGAAATAAGCGCGCGCCCGAGCGGCCTTGCTGAGAGCATACTCATTTTTCAAAAGCTTCTGGACTTCACCCTTCAAATCCTTCCATCGATTTTGCTGATCCAAGAATTCAGCCACTGAAAGTCGGTTTTGTGTGATGAGCGGTTCAATCTTGGATCCCAAAGTGGAATTAATCCAAAGACCTTTGAGTTTATCTAGGCGATCGAGCCTAGCCACAATGGTTGATAGTGCTGCTCGATTTGACTTGATGCTATCTTCATCAAGCCATTTTGAAATACAACGCAGTTCCACCAAGATTGCCCAATCCTTAACGACGTGATTGGCATTGAGTTTCGAGGCCGCCTGAATGCACGAGCCCCACTGGCCCAAAGCTTTTGCTAGGCCCGCTAAAGCCAGCGGGTCTTTGGTCGTTTTCAGCCGCTTTTGCCGTTCTTGAAGGGATTTATCGATCCAGCGATCTTTCACCAGCTTTTGTTCGAAGATGTCGGTCGTGGTCTGTTTGACAAAAGCAGAACCGGTCATCGGAGAGCTCATCAAAATCGCAATTAAAATTAGAACAAACATTAAAACTCTCCCACCTTGTAGATGTGGCCCCAAGTGCCTGATTTAAAAATGGACGACTCGAGGGCCCAGGGCTTTTTCGACTCTCGAAACTGATCTTTTTCTCGCGTGCCCCAAAATATGTACCTAATATTTAGTTCTTTCACCAACATTTGCCAACCATCATCGCCATTCATCACTTTTCTCAATTTTTCTTCGATGGGCGCGGCTTTGATGCCGTGACTCCACAAATGGCCGCCGTAACCAAGCAGAACTTGTTGACCGCATATTGCCACGGGATGGTTAAAAGTTTGAACGACCGCCACGACGTCTGATTGCTTGAGCGGTTTCAGGGCTTCGCAGACTTGATCAACTTCTTCGCGGTTGTAGACTTCGACACCGGTTTGACTTGAGTTGTAGGTTGCCAAAATACTCACCACTCCTGAAAAATACAGAGCCACCAAAAGTATGGCGCGGGCCGTGGGCTTGATTTGAGTTTCAAGGATTTCTTTAAGAGCGGGCAAAATTAATAAATAGCCCCAAACCATCACTTTAGTGTTGTCCCACTCCCAAGGAGCAAACATGACAAAAAAGCATAAGAAGAAAATTCCAAGACCGGGGTATAACAAGAGAGCCAAGTCTTTTCGTTTGTTTTGATGAGCAAAATAAACGGCAAACGCCGTAAGCGGAATGTAAAATCCAAAATTATTAAAAAAGAAATACACAAAGTTTAAAAGGCCGTTGAATACCTTAAGAACCGCTCCGCTTTGAGCGTCTCCAATGAAGAAGATTTCTTGGGGCTTAAAGAGCCAGCCTGCTTTAAACCAAAGTAGCGAGGCCTGCCGAAAATACTCAGTCAAAAACAGGACTTCTAAGGTGGCGGGCAATACAGCCACGGCAAAAATCGGAAGTGCTTCTTTAAAGGCGCGCTGCCAAACGGTCCAAATGGCAAAAATCAAAGACACGGCAATAAACGAGTGAATATGAAAAAGCGGAAGAAGTCCCCACAATAGCCCTTCAAGCCAAAACGGGGTCTTCGCAGACCGATCAACGAACCGCGCCTTCCAGGCCCACAAAAGTGTTAGACCAAGAGGAAATGCGTACAAGAACCCTCGTTGAGGCACGTAAAGCGCCAGAGGTAAACTCTTCCAAGCAACTTCGGCCTGAAAATCTCTCAGTACCCCTTGGCCAAAGATGGTCAGTCCGGCAAGGCCTCCGGAAAATAAAAACGCGCCAATGCCAAACGCTCCGGCCCACGACCAAAGCGCCCAAACCAACAAGATTCCCATGAAAAAGCCGACCAAAGGGAGCGAGCGTTCGAGCGACACTCCCATGACAGAAAGGAGACTTGAGAAAAAATCCATTCCAACCGGATAGTGCAGTTTGTCCAGAGCGTAGATTGGGTTTTGAGGCCAAAAGGTCAACCCTTTGACAAAAGAATTAATGTAAGTCAGATGAAGCGGCAGATCGCCGTAATTATTCACGTTGAGCGTACTCATGATTCCGCCCTTCGGGTAA
>JADLCR010000088.1 GCA_020847095.1 Oligoflexia bacterium
AAATTCATTTTGAAGAGTCTTGAGATCTTAATCACTCATTTTCGTTCCAAACTAGCTCAAGAGGAAATTATCGTGCGTCAACGAGGGGCCGCCTGGGAATTGGCGATTGCGGAGTTCTCTCCATCTCGACTGATGGCTTCAATTAGCGCCTCTTGGCCAGAGACTCCGGCCATCGCAGCATTCGCACTCAAGAAGTTGCCGTCAATTGTATGGTTTTACGGATCCAATATGTTTGGGTTTAATTTCGAGCGATCGGAATTCCAAGATCTTGATGTCACTTTTATCAGCCCTGCAGCTCAAGAATTTTGGGTATGGAATGAGGCTTCGATCAAAGCCTGGAGCAGACGTCATTTACTTCCCCAAGACCAGCAACCAAAGTACCGGGTAATAGGCCCCACAATGTGCGGTGATCGGGCTTGGATCGAATTGAGTGCCAAACAAGCGCGCCAGAAATTCGGAGTCTCTGAAAACAGGAGCGATTTCTTCATTTCAATTTTTGATGTTCCCACTATGACCGAGGCTGTGCGAGCGGCATATGGAGCCGGTCCAAGCATTTATCCAGTGGAGATGAACGAAAGACTAATTAGAGATTTTTTTCGGATTGCGACGAGTCATCCCCGAGTACGACTGATGTTCAAACTAAAAAGACCCGCAAATGACCCAACCCGAGAATTTTCAGAAGCAATCAAAGAACTGCTTGGGACACACCAGTCTGCAATAGTAAATGATCGCATCACCTTATTTCCAGCAGATACCGATCCTTATATCCCGATCGCAATGGCGGATCTAGCTGTCGGATTACCATTTACTTCGCCAGTTTTTGCGGCAGCGTGTTCTGGAAGACATGGATTACACTATGACCCACTGGGAGCTATTCGGATTTTGCCTCACAAAGGCCTTGACGAATTTCTCATTAGTGGGTTCGATCAACTGGAAAAAACTATAGAAAAGATCTTAAATTCTGACTGGCAGATGAATCGCGAGCGAGTACGATCTTACATTTCAACGAGACAAAATGAGTTGAACTTTGATAAGGAAATTTCAAAATAAATTCTAAATTAATTTGAGTTCTAGAAATTAACTTCGAACGACTTTCTCCGAAGCACTTCGAAAACGACCACGACTATCAACTATCAAGCGACTGTTTCTCAAAATCATTTCGTAATCAAATTCATCATGATCGGTAGCTAAGACTACGCAGTCCATTGATTGGACCAATTCGGGTGTTAGCCCCACGGCCTTAAGATCAAATGAATGCTCAGGTGTTCCTGTGAAAACCGGAACATAAGGGTCAGCGTAAGCAATTTCAGCTCCCTTACTTTTTAAGTAGGCCAAAATTTCCACCGATGGGGACTCTCTGAAATCATCGATATTTTTTTTATAACTGATTCCCAACACCAAAACCTTTGATCCCTTAACGGACTTCTGATGCTGGTTGAGCGCTTCGGAAACTTTTGCACTCACCCACTCAGGCATGGAACGATTAATCTCTCCCGCAAGTTCAATAAACTTGGTGTGGATACCGTACTCGCGCGCTTTCCAGGTGAGATAGAACGGATCAATGGGGATACAGTGGCCACCAAGCCCTGGACCAGGATAGAATGGAGTATAACCAAATGGCTTAGTGGCGGCCGCATCGATGACCTCCCAAATATCCACCCCCATTTTATCTGCGACAATCTTGAGTTCATTGACCAAACCAATATTGACTGCTCGATATATATTCTCAAGAAGCTTCGTCATTTCGGCTGCCCGTGTGGAACTTACGGGGACCACTTTCTCAATGATGCTGCCATACAGCTCAACGCCTACCTTTAAACATTCCGAAGTCGAGCCTCCAACCACCTTAGGAATTGTTTTGGTCGAAAATTTTCGATTGCCGGGATCTTCGCGTTCAGGAGAAAAAACCAAGAAGATGTCTTTTCCAATTTTTAGGCCTCGGGATTCAATTCGCGGTCGAAGCTCTTCTTCGGTTGTTCCAGGATAAGTTGTGCTCTCAAGACTTATCACCTGGCCTGCCCGCAAGTGGGGCTTTAGTGCGTCCATCGTGTCGATGATGTAGGAGATATCGGGCTCCCGATGGGGATTTAACGGAGTCGGAACGCAAATGACTATTCCATCACATTGAGAGGCTTGGGCCATGTCGGAAGTTGGAGTCCATCGATTAGTTGCCAAGGCCTCACTGAGCTTCGCCGCCGGAATATGCTTGATATAGGTTTGAGCGGATTTAAGTTTTGAAATCTTTGAACTATCGACATCGATGCCCACAACTCTGAAGCCCGACTCGAGTAAACGCAGCACAAGAGGAAGGCCCACATATCCGAGCCCCACAACTCCAATTTGCGATTCGCGCTTTTGAATCTTCTCAATCAATAGTTGGCTGTTCATATTGAGAATGAAATATGACACAGAACCCCGCAAATCGACTAGAAATTTCAGCTTTTTATGGGCGAAGAAATCGACTCAAGGGCCTTAATGACGCGCCATACAAATCCCCGCTCATCGGTATGCAAAATAAAGTCAGTTGTACTCCGAGCCCAACTTTCCACTCTCGGATCCTTCATCAATCTAAGGAGCTCATGGATTTGACCAATAAAATCAACTCTCTCAAAGCAGGGCACGAACCATTTACCCATCAAAATCGGATGCAAGTGATTATTAAGCCGTGCGTTATTCCACGAGTAATCGCCATGATTGGGATGATCGTAAGCTAGTCCCAATGCAGGAAGTCCCATAAAAGCTCCTTCGAGGACCATGGTCGAAAGTGGGCTGATGAGCCCGTCTGAAGCTTTAAGCAGGGCGGGATAATCACCCAATCCATTCATCGTCTTTTCGAGAACCTTAATGAATTTGTAGTGAGAAAGAAGGGCCGGTTCGTGTGCACGCTGATGCCGCTTCGGATGAGGCTTATAAATAATCAATAGATCTTGAGGAAGCTTCCCTTTTTCGCAAGCCAATTCCAGTTCATTGAGTAACGAAACCTCATCAAAAACAACCCCCGCGCCCGCAAAAAGTAAAACACGCTTTTCCGGATCAATTCCTAAAGTTTGGCGAGCCTCATCTTTTGAAACTTTGGAATTAACGTAGGTTTCGAACCTTGGATTCCCGATTGTGAATATTTTTTGCGCGGGCACCCGTTGCATGAGTCGAGCAAACAAATATCCTTGCTCCCCCCAAACCCCCAGCCAATCGGGCTGTTGAAGAAACACCTTATGGGCAATGTTATCCCAATTAATGGTTACAGTAAGAGACGGAATTCGATGACGTTTACAAAAGCTGACAACGTCATCCCAAAAATAATCGTTCATTCCCGAAGGTAAGAGAGCCACATCCAGGCGTTCGTTAAGGTCAATAAAATTGGGCGTTGTCCATCGCAAAAACTTTTCTAACAACCGACTTACTGGGCCCGAAAGTCCAAGGTAATAAAACAAATGCACAATGAATTTAATTTTTCCCGATCGCCCACGTTGAAAAACTCGAAGTTTGTCTGGTTGCGTTCGAATAATAGGCTCATAACCCCAAAGATGTCTTAGGCCAAAAGCAATCATCCAAATTCTGAGTCGCCAATAAGTCATTTGATGAATGGCAATAATTCGCCCAAAAGAGCTTAAGTCACATTTCTGTTCGGGAGTTGTAATAAACAACAATTCGTAAGATTTTTTGAGTTCGGACAAGATGCCGGTATCGATATAGTCGCGGGCAGCATAGTCATGTGCAAAGCCAACAAGGAGCTTTTTCTTCGAGGAGCTCATTAATAGGTCAAACGTTTCTGAAGATTCTTCAATGACATTTCTGCCAAATACCCAGCGATGCGAACCCCGGCTTGACCGTCTCCAAAGAGGTTACTCTTTTTGTAGCGTCCGTGTTCGATTTGAGATTTTGCCTTTTGAAAAATATCTTCGCTATTATAGGTCGCATCGATCACGTTTTCGCCTCGCTCTCTGTTGGTTTGACGGGTGCCGACGTTAACAACAGGGACTCCTAGAAATGATCCTTCTCTGATTCCACTTGAAGAATTTCCTATCAGGCACTCACTGTTGTTGATGAGCTTAGCGTAATCTTCGACCGAAAAATTTCTGAAAAAATGAATGTACTCGGGACGCTCTTTTTCTCTGAATACCCTCAGCCCTTTTGAAATATCATCTGACCCCGCGTCGACGTTAGGCCACAGCCAAACGGTCGGTCGTCGAAGTTTTTTTACAGCTTTTAGGGTTTCATTAATTTGATCAAATCCCTGACCATATTCGGTTGTCACCGGGTGCTGCAGAACTACAATATAAGGATTCTTTGGATCTAGTTCAGGACCTACTCCTCCATAACGTTTAAATAGGTCTGGAGTGTTGGATAAATCCATATCACTAATGGCGTCAATGGCGGGGCAGCCAGTCAATTTGATTCGCTCAGGCTCTTCTCCCATCTTCACCAACCTCTCCGCTGACAATTTCGTCGCCGGAAAGTGAATATGTGAAAGCTTCGTGATCGCATGGCGAACGCTTTCGTCAATCGATCCTGTCACCTCACCGCCTTGAGTATGCGCCAATGGTATATTCATATATGAGGCTGCAATGGCCGTGGCCATTGTTTCAAAGCGATCAGCAACGGTCAAAACCACATGAGGCCTAAGATTTTCAAATTGTGTCGCAAGCTCCAGAATCCCCATTCCGGTAGATTTTGCCATGGTGGTCGGGTTTTCGCCCTCAACAATAGAATAAACTGTTGCCGACGGTTCAAACCCATCCTTTCGAATAACGTCAATAACGTTTCCAAAGCGATGCAGGAGGGCTGACGCCCCAACAATTAATTGAAGTTCCAATTGCGGGTGCTTTTTGATCGCATTAAGGACCGACTTAATTCGGCCGTAGTTAGCTCGACTGGCGACAACGACGCAGATGCGACGCTTTTCGCTCATCGATTGTTCCCCCATTTACCCACGTAAATTTGCCTCATGCGCTCCTCTTCCGAAGAAAGTAAAGGGTTCGCGACTCCATCCATCAACGCGCACTTCTGCGCAAAATCGACAAGATCTTTGAAATCCTCGGGCTGCATAGACACTGATTGGTCTTTTCCGGGCAGATTTCGAGAAAACGTATAATGCTTTTCTAAAATTTCGGCACCCCGAGCGATCGCCATTTTACCCGCTTCTGTACCATGACTATGATCGCTAAACCCGACTCGCACACCGAGAGATCTCAGCCAATCCATTCGCTTCATATTCACTTGATCAAGCGGCGTTGGATAAAGCGAAACACAATGCAAGAAAACCACATCGTGACCTCGAGTCACATCGATTGCTTTTTTAACCTCCGTTTCGGGAGTCATGCCTGTCGAAACGATGATTCTTTTGAATCGTTTCATAAGGCCTTCTAGCAGTTTAACGCTTCCGCAATCGGGACTCGCCACTTTAATCATTTCCAGCCCCAGTTCCGCCAAAAAATCCATTCGATTGAGATCAAAGCAGGTAGTCAAAAATCCCACACCAGCCTTTTTGCAATGTTCTATTAGGGCGTGGTGATCTTGATCAGAGAGCTGAGATTTCTTGTGGCGAGCTAAAGTGGCATCATATTCAGGAAAATCTTTTCGCAAGCTGTCTGCTGTCCACGACTGGAATTTGACCCAATTCACACCAACTTGGGCGGCCACATCGATCATGGCCCTAGCAATATTCATATCGCCCATATGATTCGAAGATACATCTGCAATGATCTGTGTATGTGTCATCATAACCCCTTGGTTTTCATGACAAAACCACTTGGTTTTGGCTCTGTCAAGGCCGTTGACTCACCAAATTATTATGGTAGCTTTTAGACTTCAAGAGGTAAAAGAAATGGTAAGTGGCCACTCTGAATCACACCCTCGTACTGTGGCGTTGATACCAGCGCGATCAGGGAGCAAAGGCGTTCCAAACAAAAATATGCAAATAATAGACGGAGAAACCCTCATCGCAAGGGCAATACGAACGGCTTTATCGACTCCCGTCTTCTCTCTTGTCGTTGTCAGTTCTGACGACGAAGTCATCCTTCAGGAGGCCCGAAATCACGGTGCAAAAACAATTTTGCGGCCGAAAGACTTGGCTACTGATAGCTCCCCGATCGCTGAAACTGTCGCTCATACGTTATCTGAACTCAGAAATGCCGGAATCGCTCCAGATTATCTCATACTGCTTGAGCCATCTTGCCCACTTCGCACCACTCAAATGATCGAAGAAGTATCGTACTGCCTTCAGAATCATGATCATGTTTTTACAGTGTCGCTCGTAGATCTCAAATTCCATCCAGCAAAACAATTCACATTGAACGATGCCAGAATTGCCCAAAGGGCTGCGCCTGGACTCCCAAAGGTTGCTAATCGACAAGAGCTTTCGCCCACTTATATTAGAAACGGTGCAGCATATGGAATAAAGGTTAGCTCATTTGAATCTCAAATGGATTTATTGGGCTCTAATCCATATGCCATTGTCATCGATTCTCCCCTAGTCAACATCGATACCATCAGCGACCTTGAAATGGCCCGAGGCCTTGCCAGACAACAGAAAATTGATGAGACCTTCTCCGGACCTTGACGCTTTTTCTTCTTTCAAGCAGTATCGCCACTATGATTTCTGAAAAACAAACATCGATTAAATGCTCGATTCAAACTCGAAGACTTTTCATTCGAAATCTCAACGCCGATGATGTTTCGCCTCGTTATCTCTCTTGGCTCAAAGAGCAATCGATTCAGCAGTTCATTTGCTCAAGAACTCAGAGTATTAAAGATCTCATAATGTATGTAACCGAAAAAGAACGCGACCCGGCCGTCTTATTTCTTGGAGTCTTCGACAAATCCGCCGGACTGCACTTGGGGAATATTAAATTTGAACCAATTGATTTCAGCGCCAAATGCACTAATTTTGGAATTTTACTTGCCCCAGAAGCCGGCGGCCAGGGCATTGCGCAAGAAGCATGTCACGCTAGTTTTAAATTCGTTTTTGAGACTCTGGGATTAGAGCAAGTGAACTTATCACTGTTTGCCGATAACAAACCGGCCCTAAGGCTTTACGAGAAGTTGAACTTTAAAATCGCAGGAAATCGGGAGTATCAAGATCGGCCAGTCATCGATATGACTCTAAATCGAACAAATTTCTATTTTCAAAATGCCTAAAAGCAAACCATCGCTCCCCCAATTTTCGCAATTCGTCCTTTTCTAAACTCGAAAGATCTTTAAGTTTCGCAGTCAATTGACCTTGATCAGAATACTGAAACCTACTTCCGGCAATCGCCTCTAACGGATCATTTGCAAACGATTCTGGCACTTTTAAAACTAGCGGCAGTACACCCAATAAAAGTGCTTCAATAGCCAAACTTGAGCCCGTCAAGACAGCTAGATCACTGGCTGACAGTAGGTCGTAAGTACTCATTCCAGTATCGGCGAGTAAAACAGAGGATTTTTCGTTTGTGACTCTGAGCATTTCCCTTTTTAACTTTTCCCCGAATGTAACTGAAGGATGTGTTTTGATAATTATCCTTGGAGCCTTGTCAAGGGAAGCTATCAACTTGTCTAAACTTAATACTAGATTCAATGACTCTTCAAAAATGAGTGATGTTCCTACAAAAATCACAAACTCATTTTTTCCAATCATGAGCTTTTTGCAGATCTGCTCTTTATTAATTCCATTTGAAATATACTTTTGCAAAGGTTCATAGCGAGCGGGGCCGACTTCTACGATTTTGCTCATTTGCCCGTAAGCCCTTCTCAATCTATCCGCAGCATAAGGTCCTACCGTCCAGACAACATCAGGAATTAATTTTTGGTTACCAGCTAATTCATCTTTTGAGAAGAAGTAAGACAGGAAGTTCTCGCTAAATGCGGCATGTTGATAACCGATGGTTTCAGACTTGCTACCGAGGCACTTCATGATTTGAAATTCAAACGGCTGAAATTCCAATCGAAATAGAAACCTTTTCGGCTTTAAAACGTCAGTAGCACGCAACAAAGCACATTCAAGGTATTTAGCTTTAAAGAATTCACTATTTCCAAATGATTCAATGAGTTCCAGAGCGATAAGTTGTCGCACATCAATTTGTTGAAATTGAAACTCATTTACTAGCCTCAACCTCGATACCGCTCCAATTAGGCTGAATAAAATCCCTAACGGATTATTTACCAAGACATCGGAAACTCTTGAAAACGAATTCAACACTACCGAACATTGAGCAAAATCTTCAAAACGTCCTCTATTTTTGTAAATTTCAATGGGTGCGTTAAGCCACAGCCAAAATCGCCAAGAGTTGGGCGCCGAATTCTGCGCTGGTAAACTCCCAAAAAACTTTTCACGACGAGAGCTTTCAAATGGTCGATCCCAGAAATCCGGGAAAAAGCTAAACCAAGCAGTTTCGCCTTTTTTAAGATTTAAGTACTCCCTTGGAGAAAGAAACCATTTGATCAGCACTCCCGCTGACGAAATAATCCACTGTCGAGTACAGACCAATCCAAACTTTATCCAATGCCCCAATGTAATAGAAAGAGTTGACCCATTATTAGAACACAATGTTTTCGATACAAACTGTTTCAATTCTCGATCATTCACTTCAAACAGAATCTCTTTAATATTTTCTTCTTTCTGGATCGCTTGTCGCAATCTCGCAATTGAATAGAGGCGAGAGGGAAGTTTTACTTTCCAGCTGTTTTTTTCTGAAGCACTTAGATACCTCCAATCTGGCGTTATCTTTGATTCGATTTTAAAACTCAGATCCAACATCCAATTTCTAACCAATTTACTCGTCTCGGCGTCAAACGGTAATTCAATGAATTGCAGGATCAATGAAGATTCAACCGTTTTAAGTAGGCTCTTAAGGCTCTGAGACGAAACACCAATTGGAAATATCTTGTATGATACGCTTGGATCGAGAGATTGGATCCAACTCAGATCAAGGTGGTCAATAACAATAATGGTTACTGGCGTCATCTCTTCTGACGATAAGATTCGACGGTCATGTGAATTCCGTCGAAAGGTTTCACTTTGGGGGAGTAGTCGAGATCACGGGCGGCGGCCGAAAACGAGCCATGAGAAACTGGCGGGTCCCCGGGGGTTCCGGGTTGCACTTCGACTGGGTATTTTTTTGGATCGAAGCCCATTTCTTTGATTAGTTCGTCTAAAATTTCGCGAATTGTATACGAAGTTCCAGAACAAAGATTGTAGGTTTTGCCAATTGATCGAGGGGTTGCTAGGGCACTGAGGATCGCACTGACGACATCACTGACATGAACAATGTCACGCTTTCGCTCTAAAGCCCCTTTTACAACAATGGGCTTTTCTTGAACCAGGTAGGCCAAATATATACTTAAAAGGCCTTGATCCAGATTTTCTAAATTTTGTCCGCCTCCATAAGTGGTATAGAGCCTGAAAGTCGTTGTTTCGAACCCATATTCTCGTGTGAACATGCGTAAGTAATGTTCCGATGCCGCTTTATGAGCACCATATGGTGAATCGGGATTGAGCGGTTCAGACTCGAGTGTTGGAAAGTTTCTCGGCTGACCGTATGCCGACATAGAACTCGTAAACAGAAAGCGTTTGCAGTCCTGATTTTTTGCAAACTCTAAAAGTTTCATTGTTGAAACTTGGTTAGCATTTAAATCTAAGTAAGGCTTAAGAAAAGAAATCGCATTGGAGGCCTGGGCGGCTAAATGCAAAATGGCATCGAAGCGATACTGACTCAATTCAAGGTAAATTTCATTTTGTGAGAGATCGCCACGGATAAATTTAGCACCATCGGGAATATTGCTTTGCTTTCCGTTGGACAAATCATCAGCAATAACAACATTAGAACCGCTCTTAACGAGCTCCCTGCTCAAATGGGATCCAACAAATCCAGCGCCACCGGTTACCAAATAAGTTTTTTTCATACGTTCACCTGATTGAGTGGCCTTTCACCTTTTAAAACGCGAAGTGCTTCTTGCGCTGCCTTTGTGCGCATTTCCACCACGGCCTCTTCAGAATAAAACGCACAATGGGGTGTCACCAAGAGTCGATCGCAACCCTCTTTTTCTCCTGAAAGCCACTTTTTAAAGAACGGATCATTGGGATCTAGCGGCTCTTGTGGCAAGACATCAAAACCTGCTCGCGCAACGATGCCTGCGTCGAAAGCTTGAGTAAAGCACTTCCAATCCAAAACCGGTCCGCGAGCGGTATTAATCACTGTCATGCCTCGTTTGGCATTCTCCCAAAATGACGAGTTAATCATACCTTTCGTTTCGGGTGTTAAAGGAACATGGAGACTCACGATATCGCAAGCTCGGGCCAATTCTTCTAGGGAGTCAAACCGGTTGAGTCCCAAGCTTTTATCCCAACCTTGTGCCTTATACGGGTCATAAAATCCAACCCGAAGGCCAAAAGCTTTTGCTCTTAAGGCCACCGCAGTTCCAATTCGCCCCAAACCAACTATACCCATCACTTTGTTAGTTAAACGAAACGTGGGAACCAATCCCCACTTCCAACCAACCGGACTTGTTTTTGAAATTTCATTATGGCCATTTAGCCCGCGCGCAAGGGCCAGCAAAAGAGCCATGGCATGATCGGCTACGTCATGAGTTCCGTAATCAGGGACGTTACTGACTGTGATTCCCATTTCTTTGGCTGCGGCCAAGTCGACGTTATCAAACCCAGCTCCCACGCGCACGATGGACTTACAGTTTTTAAGACTGCGTAATGTCTCTTTATCCCAAATCAAGTCATGCCAGGCCAAAATGGCATGAGCGTCTTCAATCTTACCCTTGAACTCCGCATTGGTTTTGACGTTGAGACATCGTACTTCTCTCGCAGCACTTCCAAAAATGTCTTTTTCAATTTTACCTTGGTCAGACACTCGATCTGGAATCACAACGACCCATTGACTCATAGTAAATTCTCCGTGACATAAGAATTTCTTAAATCCCCAAGCCCCTCAATAGACAAAACCACCTCATCACCAGCCTTCACTTGCGATTGCTTAGCACCCTTCGGCGTTCCAGTGAGAATGACGTCACCGGGCTCGAGGGTCATGAGACTTGATATAAACAGCACTGAGTCCGCAGAGTCCAAGACTCTGTTACTCGTATTAGATTTTTGCGTGACCTTTGAATTAATCGTAGTCTGTAAATCAACCTCTTCAAATCCAAGCCCCGCAACCAGATCCGACCCAAATGGGCAGTACCCGTCTAAGCTTTTACTTCGCGCCAGATGCCAGTCTCTTGAAAAGACGTTGGTGGACGATACGTCGTTGGCAAGGACGCAGCCAAAAATAGCATTTTGCGCTTCTAGTCGCGACTTGGCATTCTTGATTTTCTTGCCAATGACAACTGCCAGCTCCACCTCAACCCATAAATCTTTCACCAATCGAGAAATCGTAATTGTATCCTGGGGGCCCGCAATGCAATTGGCTGCTTTTAAGAAAACAACCGGCTCAAAACCTAACTCCCCATAGGTTGGTTCTTCAGGCTTCACTCGACTTTGAGAATCTTCAAAAAGATCTTTATAATTATAACCCATGGCCAAGATTTTGGTGGGCTCAACCGGCGCTAACAATTTAAGGTCGCGCATTGCCACTAACGGACCGACGGCCTGACTTCCCTCTTTCCAGGGTGCATGGTTGAGGGGCTTTACAAACCCGCCTTGACGCTCACCCCATTGAGGCTGTCCTTTTTCATTGATGAATTTCACAAAACGCTTTTGCGCCATTCGTCACTTTCCGTAGGGCGTTTGAGTTTCTGAAAATCCGTGTGATTTTAACCAATGCTCAACCATAGCAAACTGCCATTCAAAATCGATGTCGCATCCGCCTTCTTGATAGAGTGGGTGCACCTTACGGCCAATCCAACGAAAGGGGACCTCGCCCTTTGAGTAATCAAAGCACCGCGTTCTTAAAACAAATACAGAGCAGTCTACAAAGTAGGTATCACCCTGACTATCACGGTCGCAGGTCGCATTATCAAATAGTTTCGGATCTACAAATGGCTTCACTAATCCGTCTTCAATTTTGCGAGCTCGTAAAGCGCTAAACATATTGTATTTGCTCACCGTCACCGCAGAATCAAGGTCGGGATGCTTTCTTAAAAACTCAATCCCCTCATCGATAATTCCTGGTGTGATGGTGGCTCCATTTGCAAAAAGCAAAACCACGAACTCAGGGTCGGCATTCTTAATCGACTTAATGGCTTCAAATCCATGTTTGAAGGCATCTTCAGCTAAGGCTTCGTTAGTCGCCAGGTAAGCGGGCCGCTCGATGTATTGACATTTGTTTTTCAACGCTAGATCACGAATTTTAGGACAATCTGTTGAAACAAAAATATCCGTCGCAAGTCTGGAGTTTTGCGCCGCCATTATGGGATACATCACCAACGGGCGCCCCAAAAGCGGAGTTACATTTTTATCTTTAACGCGACTGCCTTTGCGACCAATGATCAAAACAGGAATCATGCGCCTTTCCTCTCAATAAAACTTCCTAATTCGTCGATTTTAAGTTGGGGTATATTCAACGCCAGCGCCTCTCGCCGATCCTCTTCGCCCAAATACCCCCAAGTCGACAGGGCCACATCAAACCCCAATTCTTGAGCGGGCGCAAGGTGATGCACATAATCATCGATAAATAGAATTTCGTTGGGTTCAAGGCCTGTCCGCTTTGCGGTTTCTTGCAAACGCATCGCTTTTGTCTGTCCATGGGGAGGCTTTGGAATGATCAAGCCGGGGTCCAATTTTATACCTACCACGGCATCAAAAATTCGATGAATGGAGCTTTCGTCCCGAGATGAAAGAATCCAAGCTCGGTCTTGATTCACCAGTTTTAGAAATAACTGAAGTGGCTTTTCAAAGGCGCGGACGTTCTGAGTCCAATGACTTGAATTCAAAGATAGGCGCTCACGGGTTTTGTAATAGTCATCACTGAAATCGATAAACTCAGATTGATACTTTTCCGCGACCTTCAAAAACTCATGGGATGTTTCTGGAAGCTGAGCCTTAGCCAGAAGTTTTAATAAGACCGCGTACTGCCAAGGCGGGCCTACAAAATAACGCTTTTCTAAAAACCGCGGAGCCAGGTCTTCATCTGAGAGCGTGTCGATATTGATCAGAGATTTCCATTTAGGCAGCCGCGCTGTATTGACAGCCACAGCAAAACACTCCCGTGCCGATTCAAATAAAACGCCATCGAAATCAAAAATGAACTTTTTAGTGGTTGCCACGAGAAATGAGATCCAAGGTATCAACAACCCGAGCCGAGTAGCCCCACTCGTTGTCATACCAGAGCACAAGCTTCAATGAGCGAGCGTTATTAATCATCACCCAGCGTAAATCAATTATGGAAGAGTGTTCATCGCGAATGTAGTCGACCGAGGTCAGGGGCTCATCGCAAAGTCTCATCGTCTTGAAAGGAGACTTCTCGATTTGTTTTTTGAATGCTTGAGTCAAAGATTCCAAAGTGACATCTCGCTCTAGATCCAAAGTAAGATCGGCCGTTGAAACAATCGAAGTGGGCACTCGATAGGAAAAACACTGCAGACGACTTTTTAAATCTGGCAGCACTCGCTCGCAGGCACTCACCACCGTCGTTGGTTTTGGGATGATATTGCCAATAGACGATCGGCCCAAAGCGTAATGGGAGTAAGTTGCGCCCGGATAAGATTGGGACCGAGACGGACCGTCCATTAAATTTTGATAACTCAGCCAAGGATGAAGTGTGGTCACAAAACCATGATTAATGCCGAAGCTATCTTTGATGACTTTTAAGACCGGGGCACAAGCATTAGCGTCACAAATACTCGTTGATACCAACTTATGAGTTTTCGGATCAAACTGATCTTCGTTAACACCAAATACCAAGGTAAAATCCGATTGCCCCGCCATTTGGGTGACGAGCACATGCAATTTGTTTGTCAGCCCACGGGCATGAGTTTCGTTATTTTTTACTCCTGTTGATTCGATAACGACGTCACAGCCGCTTTCAATCCAAGGGACCTTGTCGATTTCTGGATGGTGAGTGACCCGAATGTTGTGACTCCCGACAGTTAAACCAGATTCAGTCACTTGAGAATCAAGCTCCAGGCGTCCGTATGTCGTGTCGTACTGCAATAAGTATTTGAGATTAGCCCGGTCTGGGTTGATGTCGTTGATATGAGTGATTTCGTGCTTATCAGATTGCAAAAGATGGCGTGCAACCGCCCGGCCTATCCTACCAAAACCATTGATTCCGACTTTCAGTTTGCGCATTGACACGACGTGAATTATTAATAGAAGTCGAAAAAGGTGTCACGTAGAATCATCTCTCAAAAAGGTGGGTAAAATGAGTTCGAAGCTTCCTTATGTTGTGGCCGAAGTTGCTCAAGGGTATGAGGGGCAAAAGCGCCTTGTTGAACTATACTGCGCCGCAGCAAATGCCACTCAAGCCGACGCTATTAAATTTCAAATCTTTGCGGCCGATGAATTAGCCCTGGAAGACTACAAGTACTACTCACTTTTTAAAGGTCTTGAACTCCCCATGGAGGTTTGGAAGTCCGCCGTTGAATCGATTCATCAGGCCGGAAAAGAATTTTATTCAGACGTTTTTGGCCTCCAGTCTCTGGAGGAGCTACACGGAATTGGCGTCGACGGTTTTAAGGTCCATTCGACCGATGTTAATAACTTGGTGCTTTTGAAACGCATTGCTTCCACAAAAAAGAAGGTTTTGCTTTCAACTGGAGGCACTGAGCCAAATGTCATTGACCGAGCCGTTGAAGTGCTTGGTTCATGCCCGATTACCCTGATGCATGGGTTTCAAGCCGAACCTACGGACATCGCCGATAACCACTTGCTTCGGATCAAAACGATCAAAGCCCGCTACGGTCTTCCGGTTGGGTTTCAAGATCATACCGACGGCGAACATCCCCTCGCCCACTCTTTGCCCTTTTTAGCCATGGGCTTGGGCGCCACATTGATTGAAAAACATTTCACTTTAAGCCGAGTCGCCAAGATCGAAGATTACGTGTCTGCGCTCACGGCTGAAGAGTTTAAAAATTGGTGCGCCCAAATTAAAGAGGCAGGATTCTCGCTTGGACAAGAAGAGTGGAAGCTGACCGATAAAGAGCTAAAATACAAATCTCAAGTAAGACGCGCAGTATGCACCACACGCTCTCTGCAACCAGGGCACACCATACAAATTGAAGACGTCACCCTAAAGCGATCAGGAAATGAAAACGCCATTTATGATGTCGCCGAAGTTGTTGGTCGCAAGGTTCAAAAGCCCGTTGACCACAATCGAGTTATTGAAAAGGGAGTTCTGACATGAGTCAGGCCTTTGACGCCATTCTTGCCTGCCGGCTAAAGGGCACTCGCCTTTATGGCAAACCCCTTCAGCTAATTGACATTGAAAAAGAGATTTCGATTCTCGAATACTGTGTTCGGTACCTCAAAGAGACTTCGAGCGTAAGACATATATGTCTTGCGATATCTGATGAGCCCGAAAACCAAGCGTTTGTGCCTTTGGCTGAAAAGCATGGCTGGCATTATGTTTTTGGCGACCCCAAAGATGTTTTGGGTCGGATCCTCAAGGCGACAACATCACTCAACACTGAACACGTTTTGCGCGTGACATCGGAATGCCCTTTTGTGGCCAACGAACAAATCGACGAATTGTTCTCCAAACACCTCAGTCACGGTGCGGATTATTCTTCATTTGAAAAGCTACCCGAAGGTACAAGCTTCGAAATTATCAAAACCACCGCTCTTCAAAAATCTCATGATCGAGGCAATGACAGAAATCGCAGTGAGTTGGTGACCAGTTATATTTTTGAAAATCAAAAAGAATTTAAAATCTTGCGCCCCGCTTTACCCGACGCTCTTTCGCGAAACGAAGTTCGGGTGACCGTTGACTACCCCGAGGATCTGATTTTTTGCCGAAAAATCTACCGCGATCTTAAAGGGCGTTCTCGGCTTATTCCGGTAACCGACATTATAAAATATTGGGACGAACAGCCTCAAACTCGCAAAATGGTCGAAGACATCGGCATCGATTGGGGCACCGGCCGTATATGGGAATAAATTGCCTTAAACTTTAATTTAGTGATCCCTAGAGAATAGGTAGTTTTTTGAAGTCATTCCTGCAGCCGAATATGACCATTGACTCTCAAGTCGTTTCTTAAAACCCAAATTAAGAATTCGGTGCATTTGGGAATCCAAATGGCCTTTGTCCCTAAAGCTAAGTTCGACCAACAAACTCCTTACCCGACCCGAAAGCAAAATTGACTTGGCACCGTCAAGAATTTGCTCTTCTAATCCATCAACATCAAGTTTGATGAGTTGAGGACAAGGCAGCCCTAATTTATTTACTGCATCATCCAACGTGAAAGCTATGGTTCCCTGTTGAATCATTGCTCGACCATTTTCAGCAAAATCACTCACTTTTCCAAACGAATGCATCGATGACCCAACATCACCAGCCGAAACAAAGAATTTATTGTATCCCGAATGATCAGCTAATGCGAAATTACATGGGACTACATTTTGAATTTGATTAACGACAATGTTTCGACAAATCCGTGCAAAGTTCTGTGCTTCAGGCTCGAATGCATACACCTGACCTTTGGAATTCCGCTTGGCGGCGTAAAGGGTATATATTCCAATATTGGCTCCAATATCGAATAAAACATCTCCTGGGCCAAAGTTTTCATCAATCCAATCAAGCGTCTCCGGCTCTTTATGTTCATAACTATCTATTCGATAACGCTCAATCTCTGATGCGCAACCCAAAGAAATTTGGATCCCCCGAACTCGAACTTGGATCAGTGGATCAACCCATCTTCGCAGTGGGTATACGAAAAATGATCTGAAAAGAAATTTCAACCGCCCTATTACCTTTTGAAAAAACGTTCGTTTGATTGCCATGTGAACTAAAGAAATATGAGACACCGCGGCCATTTGCAAGGGAAACAGAAAAGGGGGCATTCACCCCCTTTCTGTCATAAGTTCATTGTCAATTCTTTCGACTCACTGAAGCGGAATGAAAGACGAATAAAATCCCAAGAGGGCGCGCTCATCCAGAGCACCTTTGTAGAATTGATTTCGATGGGAAACAACTTTGGGATCTTTTGCATTAATCATGGTTTCAAGTGATTCATACAAGAGATTCATATCAGCGTTCGAATGGCTCCAAATACCCCAACCGCTATTGATGACTGTCCCTGATAAGAGCGACGGTCCAATGCCCGCTGGTTTGCGGTCTTGTTTCTGATACCAACCATCTGAGCCATCAAAGAAGTTTGAAAATTTAGGTAGCTTCGTGTTCTTGTTGAAGGCCGCATACAAAAGTTGATTGCTGAGAGCGGCCATCGTTTCTTTGTTCGGAAAATCAACCCTCGACTCTAAGTTCTTCTTAGTCTGATAGAGACTCGTTAGAGTGGGCACAATATCATGAGCTTGAATGAGCGAAATGCTCACCGAAACCGGTCCCTGACTAGAAGCAATGGCTCTAGAAGGAAATTCCTTTTCAATAACACCCGCATAGCGAAAATCAGGATGTTCCTTCCACAGCCCCGGATCTGGCAAAAGTCCTACGACCTGATCGCCAATAAAAGATTTAAGCACAATAGGTTGGAGATGCTTACGTATCAGTTCCACGCCCGAATTGACATAATTCCGCAGAGCCTTTTCTTGAGATGCATTGAGACCAAAGATTTCTGGTTCCGACTCATGAACGGCCAGAATTTCTCCACCGGATGAAATGAGGTAGAGATCAAATGGCCTTAGAGCATTGCAATAAGGTCTTTTTTCATCCAACTCCCGATTTGTTTTTTGAAGAACTATTTCAGCATGGGGATATTCGCCGTCTTCGCAACCCCAGTCGCCAACATTAAAGGGTCGATCGGCTACTCCCTCGGCTTTTAACGGCCCCGCTCCCACCCATTTTACAAAATGATGCTGCCAAACGACATTGGAATAGCTTTTTACAAACTTTTGCATGGCGTCGCTGCGAAGGCCGACGGGTAACGCATGCACAAGTCGAATCATGCGTGAGACCATAAAAATCATGGGCACTGATAGTTCTGGATCTTCGTCTCCTTTTGCATTTTCCCACTCAATAAAGCCATCTTGAGAAGTTTTTAGATAGGTGCGCGCGCTTTCTAAAACTCTAATAATGTCTTCCATAGATGCTCTAAATTCTGGGTGGCCTTTCGTGCGATGGAGGCAGTTTGCAACAAAAAGTAAGTAAGGCATGAGCGATCTTTTGAGCTCACCCAACGCTTCCGTATTTCCATTAAAGAGCTGTTGATGGGAAAGATTGCTAAGCCCAAACTTTGATTTTTCGATCTTATCCCAAAGTTCCTGAGCCTTTTTTGCCTTATCTCCAAAACAAACCTGGGCCACTTCGGAGGATTCGTCGCCGGCGCCCATGGGTTTTTCAAAGTTTTGAAATAGAAAGACGAGGCCGACCCCTGCCGCTGCCAGGGCCCAAATCGTTAAAAGACGACGATTTCCCAAAACCATAAAATCCTCCGCACGTCCTGCCAATTCACTTTTCGGAAGACCGAGAGCAATTCTCAAGTTTTCGCCTAAGTGTCGTACAGGACCAAATACCTGGGTGATTTCAACAAGTTACTGCCAACGCCTAAACCCATGGTTTAACCCCTAAACCTCGGTGCTTTTGAGCCAACCTTGTGCTATGTCCTTTCGTCAATATGGCCAAAATTCAAAGACTTAAGACTCTAATTGTTTTGATCATGACCACGATCTCGGTAAGCGGTTGCATGCGCGAAACCAATGACCGCTTAGGCGGCATGGATGAAAATACCCAATTGGTCGCGAAGCAAACCGAGCTTATGAATAATCAAATGGAGCTACTCAATCGCGAATTAGAGCTATTGGCTAAAGAAATTCAGATTCTAAATAGCAATACGGGTCGCATGGCCAGTCAGCTTGAGGGGTATCAAGATTTCATTCGTGTTTTGACCGAAGAGTTTCAAAAGATCTCCAAAACGGCTCAAAATTTAGATGCACTTTCTCAGCAAGTATTGCTCTTGATTGGAAAAAGTCTTGAAGAAAAGGTCCCTCCGGGTAAAACGCCCGATTTGGATGACCTTCTCGGGGCACCGCAAGTAGCTGACGACAAAACGGGGAAAACAAAGGGGGAATAGTGAAATCAATCATCATCTTGATCGCCTTGCTTGCCGGGCAAGCCAGGGCCGCGGACGTTTCTATTTCAAACAATCGGTGTGTTTTATATAACGCCGATACCGTTCACAAACGCATAGTCGATTATGACTCCTATAAAGATCTCGATGATGGCATCGTCTTCGATTTGAACCTCAACGCCAATGCCAATGGGCTCATTAAAATTCCCGCTATCGATATGGTCAAAAGCCAATCTCGTTTTGAAACCGTACCGGGACGTAATACCCTAGCGAAAGTTTTGGTGACTCTCCAACCTATGAATGTGAGCGACGGCTCCGTTTACCCTCGCTTTGTCATGCAATGCCAATCCACTTGGGTCTCTGATACGAGCTTTAATCACCAATGCGATATTTTGCCCCAATACCCTACTTACGGGCTTGTTGGGTTTAGCTCTCGGCTGAGCGTGATCGAAAAACCCGGTTCTTGTGCGAACGGAAGTCATCTCGATTATTCTCTTTTGTTGAGAAGTGAATCCTCGCACATCACGGCAATTAAAGGAGCTGTGACTCAGGAACTAAAAAAGAAGTTTGCGATTTTGCCAGCTAATGTTTTACGCGGAGCTGTTGACCGTCTTTTTGACGAGGAGACTTTTTTTAAGTCTTACTATACGGAATTTTACAACCGCTGGCTATCGAGCCTTAGATAGCGTGGACGCACAACCAAATCCGATACGACCCGAATCCACGGGTCGTCTGAATTTAGACTAGGGACTAAACTAAATTTCGTGCCGCCTTCAGATAGAAACCGATCTCGCGCCCGGATTCCCAACTCCTCAAGGGTCTCAAGACAATCAGCCACAAATGACGGGCTCACGACGACTAGGTTTTTAATGCCATTTTGAGCAAGTTTAATAAGCCGATCTTCTGTATAAGGTTCGATCCAACGAGTTCCGCCAAGTCGACTCTGAAAACCAATGGAATACTGCGAATCTTCGAGTCCCAATTTCTGAGCGATCAACTGTGCCGTTGCCAAGCAATGAGCCCGGTAACACAATTCATTAACAGAACTTAGTGTTTGGCAACATCCGGGGGATTGCATGCAGTGACTCCCGGTTTTGTCTTCTTTGATCAGTTGCCTTACGGGAAGTCCATGAAACGAAAACAAAATATGATCGGGCTTTTCACTTTCAATCATAGTCGAGAGTTTAGCAGCCCAAAGCTCGATAAAATCTGGGTGGTTAAAAAATGGAGCGATAAGCCTTATCTCTCCCGTAAAACCCAATAACGCTGCCACTTGTTTGAGTTTTTCAAAGCTAGATCTTACGGTGGCGGACGCGAACTGGGGATATAGAGGCAAAAACCGAATTTCTGAAACGCCTTGAGACATTAAATCTTTAACGCCGCTTTCAAGACTTGGATTACCGTAACGCATGGCCAGAGCCACCGCATAAGCGCTACCTAAATTGTCTTTCAATTTTCGATAGAGTCTTTTGCTATGAACCATCAAGGGCGATCCATCGGAGGTCCAAATTTGAGCGTAGGCATGAGCCGAAAGCTTTGGCCTTCGCCACAGAATAACCCCATAAACAAGAAGGACTCGCAATATCCATGGAATATCGATGATGTATTTATCCATTAAGAATTCAGCTAAATATTTGCGAACAGGTAGCTCTTCAGGACTGTCAGGTGTTCCCAGATTAGATACCAAAATCCCAATTTTTGGTTCAGCCATTAATCATCCTTTGGACGAGCTGTTCAGATCTTTCAAGGATACGCGATAAACCAATTTGTCCCAAATAATTTCCGTTGATAAAAAGACCGTGCTTTTCCAAATTCGACAACGGCAAATTTCTGAGAATCCTTTCAAGATTCAAATCGTAATGGGGAATAGCCCGATCCCTTCTTGTGATTTCAACATGCTTTGGTTGAGCACTTGGCGACTTATTCAGGGTCGTTCGATCCTTCAAGAGCATTTCAACTATTTCGGCGTCCCCCGCTTTTGTGATCTCTCTATCAAAGGCCCCTCCGAAGATCCAAGTTTCAGATCGCAATTGAGAGCGGTTATCCCAAATATCTGAGTTAAACAATACTCCCAAGGCGCGCACTCCTTGGTTTCGAGAAAATAGGCATCCGAAACCGGAGAGGTCTGGGCCAGGCTCAAAGTAGGCCGTGGCTGTTACAATCGGCAATACTTCGACTTGCTTCAATAAATTGGAAAGTTCAGCGATCTCAGAACCCGCGCTTGAGCCAAGCCCCATGAGACCTGAAGCTTGATACGCAGAAGTGCAGACAATCAAGGGCCTCTCTCTACTCCATTCGGGCAAAGTCACCGGTTCACCAAATTTAAAATCAACCCCGTGCTTTTTTAGCCAAATGACGAGACTCGCGATGAGCTCACCCATTCCGAGACTCGGACTGACCGTACCTCGGTACTTTTCATTTTTAACTTTTGGCTCGAAGAATCTACCGAAGATAAGCGAGGCGCTCATGACCTTAGGGTCACCGGAATAAATGCCCAATAACGCCGTGCCAATCACTCGCTCAGTCATTTTCTCCCCAAAAAGCCGAAGCCCCCATTGCCAAACGGTTTCATCGGTCCTTGGCTTTCGTTTGCTAAAATTGAAAACAAACTTCATGAAGGCATAAAAAGTTTCACAAATATCTAATGGCCACCGGCGAGGGGTCGAATTCCAAAAAAAGTATCGCTTTTTTGCCGTAGCCTTTGGCGCCAAAAGCCCAACTCCGATTTGGCGAGCAAGATCTTCCATTTGTTTTGTGAAAATCAATCCGTTTGCGGCCCGCTCAGCCAAACCATGTGGTGTTTCAATAGTTCCTATTAGCCCACCTGGTATCGCTGATTGTTCGTAAACGGTAACTGAAATTTCGGGGCGATATTTCTTGATCCAGTAAGCCGCAAATAGCCCCGAGGCTCCAGCACCGATAATTTTAACTTCTTTAATTGGGTTCATACACTTTGCGAAAAGATACGAGTCTCGGGTTGCTTATTTTGAAGCCTACGATCAAAAGCCACACAAGCGTTGCGCAAAAATGGGCGCCCCTGCTCTTCAATTAATACTTCGGTTTCAGTTAATTGAGCCAACCCATCATCAATCATGGGCTTAAGCATTGTCGCAACGGAGCTTCGATCGGTCGGAGAAATCGAAGTTCGCATTTTGGTTATCAGATTAAGGATTTGCTCTCGAGCTCGTCGGTCTTCGTCGGTCAGTAAATGCCCTCTGAGCGTTGGAATCTTTTGTTCACCAATATCGCGCTCATAAAGTTGCAGCACCTTTTGATTTTGATGAAAAGCCGTTGGAGTTTCTGAAATAGCGCTCACCCCTAGTCCAAGCAATATGTTCGTGCGGCGATGGGTATATCCCATAAAATTGCGATGGAGCTGGCCTTTAGATGCGGATTGACTCAAAGAATCTGTTGGCAACGCAAAATGATCCAGGCCAATTTCTTGATAACCAGAATTTAAGAGCTCAACTCGCGCCAACTCATATAGTCTGCGCTTTTCTGCTCCTTTAGGAAGGTCATCTTCGGTAAACAAGCGCTGAGCGGGCTTGATCCAAGGTACATGGGCATAACTATACAAGGCAATTCGATCTGGTCTTAATTCAATCGTTTTACGAGCCGAATCAAGCATCAATTCGGCGGTTTGTTTCGGAAGCCCAAAAATCAAATCAAAATTCACGCTCTTAAATCCTAACTCCCGAGCCCAATGAGTGACGTCGCGAGTTACCTCAAATGGTTGAATGCGATTAATAAGGCGTTGTACTTCAGGGTTGAAATCCTGTACCCCCAGTGAAACGCGTTCGTATCCAAGCTCTCTTAAGGTTTCCAGTTGTTCTCGTTTGACTCTCCGGGGATCGATTTCGATGGAGCATTCTGGGCTCCACGCCGGATTACTTCCTAAAATACCCTTAGTGAGCCGGCGCAATTCGCCAGATGATAAAAAAGTCGGGGTTCCGCCCCCCAGGTGCAACTCTAAAGCTGGAATGTTTTTAAGCTCAGGCACCATTTTTAAATAGGCTTCAAACTCCCGAAGCACCAAATCCACATAGGGCGCTTCTTTGGAATGATCTTTTGTTATCGATGAATTGCACCCGCAAAATGTACAAAGACTCTCGCAAAAAGGAACGTGGACATAAAACGCAAGACTGGCCTGATTCAAATGGCAAGCCATTCTCAGTTGATCGATCCAAGTGTCGGTGGTCAGGTTATCTTCCCAATAGGGAACTGTTGGGTAACTGGTGTACCGAGGAATCGACACATCATATTTGGAAATCAATTCCGTTAGACGACTCATGCAAAGCTCTCTCTCACGATGTTCACAAATGCTTTCACGTTAACTTCAGGTGTATGTTGTAAAACTCCATGGCCAAGCCCACATACCCACCCTCTTCGTTCATTCAGATCTAAGGATCTTAACGGCTCTAAATATTCTTTCAATGCCACCTTTAGCTCATCGGAACTCAAATGCAAAAGTGCCTGATCAAAATTGCCCTGAACAAATCCCGGCTGCTTCGAAGTTAAAAGCCGCTTAAGAGACCATCGATGATCAAAACCAAGACCAGCCCATGGTGCGTTCCAGAACTCTTGATTGAAATGATCATCAGAGGTCAGTTTTGAATAATAGCCAAGCTTACCCGGATACGTCCGACATAGTTCCAAAAGCTTAGGCAAGACCAGGCTTTTGAATGTGATCGGGTCGAGCTCTCCTGCTGAGGTATCAAACACCATCACAACTTCCGCACCGCCCTCAATTTGAAGGGCAATATTCTTGATCAACAGTTGAGTTAGGACTTCTGAAAACTGAGGCCATAGGGACAAATTCTTTTTGGCCTTTAACAGTCCGCCTTCATGCGCACCTTGTGTTGCGTAAGCAAATAGTGTCCAAGGACCGCCCACAAAGCCAATAAGACTCTTTGTATCCGGCAGTCGCTCCCTTGTGTGTTTAACGGCTTGTTTCTGAAATTCTAAAGCCAGGACGGCCTCATCAATCGAACGCAGCTTGGACAAACTCGAGGGGCTTTCGAGATGCCACCCGAGCACTGGGCCAGGGCTGTATTGCAATCCCATCCCCAACGCCTCAAGCGGAAAGAGCAGATCACTAAACAGTATGGCCACATCAAAATCAAAATCTTGAATGGGGCCCATCGCCACTTCGGCTGCCAACTCAGGAACTTTGCAAAGCTCCATAAAAGAATGCTTAGCTTTAAGTGCTTGGTAATGAGCGTGATATCGGCCTGCCTGGCGCATCATCCAAATGGGTGGACATTTTTGAGGGACTCGCTTTAGGGCATTTTGAAACTTCAAATTACTCACGTTGTGACTCCGGTAACCACTGATAACCTACCCCGCGAACCGATTTTACCCAATTGCCATACCCACCTAACGAGGCTCGGATCCTTACAATGATATTATCAACGGTACGATTGCTTGGAAATTGTTCGGGCCCCCAAACTCTATCCAAAATTTCGTCGCGGCTGACCACTCTTGGCGATTCATCGACCAAAAGTGTCAGCAACTCAAAATCCTTTTGAGCCAATACTTCGCGCCGCCCTTGGTCGTCAATTATCGATCTTGCCCCTCGATCTAACTTGAACGTACCTACTTGAGTCGGCGGAATATGGTTTGCGGCGACATGTTGAATGCGCAAAAACAATTCCTTAAGGTGGAAAGGCTTTGGAATGAATTCCTCAGCTCCCGCCTCAAATCCGCGAAGCCTACTTTCGGCGTTTGATTGGGCTGTCAAAAAGATGATCGGAGTTTTTGTGGATCGGTTCACATCATGAGCAAAATCAAATCCCGAGCCATCCGGAAGCCCCACATCCAAAACGATCAAATCAGGCCCAAAATCCTCAAGCAAATTCTTCGCATCTCTTAAACTTTGCGCCCACTTGACTTCATAAGCCTGTTTAGTCAGCCGCTCAGCCAAAGTCGCCCCCAAAGAAGAATCGTCTTCGACCAGCAAAATCCTAGTCATCGTGCCCCCGAGTCAGGCAGGGAGATTTTGGCGCAAAATCCCTTGCCCGAGGATGGAGTCACGAACTCGAGAGAGCCATTCATTTGCTCTAAAAGCCTTCGGCTCAAATAAAGTCCAATGCCGCTTCCACTTCGTGTTTGCGGTCGATAGAAAATGGTTTTCCCCAATGAACCAAAGTTACCTTCAAATCCCCGACCTGGATCCGTTACCTCGATAATCGTCTTTCCATTTTTGGTGCTTCCTCGGATGACGACTTCATTGGCCTTTCCGTGAACGGCCGCGTTTTGAATCAAATTTTTCAGCACTCCATCAAACGCACGGATATCGGTTTTGATTTTTACATCGCCGTCGATTTTAATCTGCAGTTGCGGCCATTGTATCTTCAATCGCTGAACCAATTCGCCTAACGAAACGAGCTCCTTGTGAAGTTGATTTTGGGATCGAAGGCCCGCAATAAACAGTGCGTTTTCGAGTTGAAGCTCCAACCTCACCGAGTCATTTAAGAGCCTCGTCAATAAAGGGTTTGGTTCTTTATCTCTGTTGTCTTCAATGAGACTTTCAACCTGAAGTCTCAGGCTTGCGAGAGGAGTCTTTAATTCATGGGTCAGCACCGCAAAGAATTCTTCAATCTGCCGACTTCTTTTACGCTCTCGATGAACGAGATAAATAAGCGCAACCCCACCCAATATTAATAATCCAATGAGTGTGGCCCCCTCAAAATAGAGCATGCGATTTGCGCGAATAATGTCTTGGGGCAACTCATGACCAGATAACTTTTGATTGGTGGACAAGGCATAAATCATCCACCAACTGGTGAGCGAGACTGTTAAGGCTAACCACAACCAAGTTAAAACTCCCAAAATGCGGTAGCGATGCTTAAGCCAACTCACGAAATACCTTTGCTACGGCATCAAGGGTTTTATTTAAAATTTCGTCGGAGTGTGCAAGAGACAAAAAACTTACCTCAAAGCCCGAAGGAGCCAGATACACCTGATTATTTAATAACCCATGAAACATTTTATTAAACAACGGCTTATGGTTTGCTGGAATTTGACTCACTGAGCGAATCGACATTTCGCCTTTATAATGAATCCAAAGCAATGACTCAAAGCATGTCACTTCTAGGGGCAGCCCATTGGAATTGGCCAAGGCTTCAATGGATTTCTTGAGTAGGGCGCCACGACCACGAAGAGTCTCGCGCACTTTTTCTCGTTCGATCTTTTTGAGAGTGGCCAGACCGGCGCGCATGCCGATGGGATTGGCACTCAAAGTGCCGGCTTGATACACAGGACCTTGGGGGGCCACTAAATCCATTAAATCGCGACGCCCACCGTAGGCACCGACAGGGAACCCACCACCGATAACTTTTCCGTAGGTGACAAGATCAGGCTTGATTCCTAGTTTTTCAGCCATTCCGCCTACTGCGACCCTGAACCCACTGATGACTTCATCAAAAATGACAAGCGCTCCGTGCCGACGCGCAAGCTCAACGCCCTTTTTTATAAATTCCTCTCGCTGAATCAATAACCCGTAGTTAGCTGGCAAAGGCTCTAAGATCCACGCGGCAATTTCATGACCATGGCGAGCCCAAACTTCTTCAAGGGCCTTATCGTCGTTCAAACTCACGACTAAAGTTTCTTGAGAATGAAGCGCTGTGACTCCAGCGCTGTCAGACGATGCTTCACCAGCTAGGCCACTGCCCGCTTTGACAAGTAACGAATCCACGTGGCCGTGGTAACAGCCATCAAATTTTAGAATTTTCGTGCGTCCTGTGGCTGCTCTGGCGACCCGAAGCGCGCTCATCACAGCTTCGGTTCCGGAACATACGAAGCGAAGCTTTTCAACCCAGGGCACGTGGGAGGTGATCCACTCGGCCAATTCCAAAGAATAAGGTTCGGCGGCGCCAAAACTCCACGCCATAGAAACCGTCTGCTTAACAACCTCTTCGATGTCTGGATCTCGATGCCCCAACATCAGTGGTCCAAAGCTTTGGCAATAGTCAATAAACGTCTCACCATCGACTGATTTGAGGTACGGCCCTTGGGCTTCCGTGAAAAAAATCGGAGTTCCATCAACACTTCGAAATGATCGTACGGGACTATGAACGCCACCAGGGGCAACTTTTTTTGATCGCTCAAACAGCTCTCTACTTTTTTCTCTCATCCTCGTACTCCCAATTGACGGCCAAACCGCGCTCCATAAGTGATGATGAATTGCGCTCCCGCTCGCTTAAAAACTTGCCAAGTTTCTTGAAGGGCCTTTTCAAAATTAATGAGCCCCTCTTTTTCAAGTAACACAAGCGAAGCGTATTCCCCGCTGACCTGATAAGCCCCCACGGCAAGGCCCGTTTGTTCGTGAATCGGCTTTATCAAATCGATAGCGGTCATCCCGGGCTTGACCATTAACAAATCCGCTCCCTCTTCGGCACAGCGCCGACTTGCCGCAATTGCGTCATTTCGGTTTCGCACATCAATTTGGTATTGGGTGCGATCGCCAAATTGAGGAGCACTATCGGCCGCGGCTCGAAACGGCCCATAAAATTGACTCGAAAACTTTGTGCTGTAACTCATTATGGGAGTGTCTTCAAAACCCGCTTGATCTAAAGCGGAGCGAATTTTTGCCACACGCCCGTCCATCATGTCGCTCGGTGAAATCCCGTCGGCTCCTGCCGAGGCCAATTCGAGAGCCATTGTCTCAAGGGCCTTTAATGTGCCAACGTGATCGCGACTTCCTGATTGATGAAAAACGCAACAGTGGCCGTGATCAGTGTAAGAACACAAGCAGGTGTCCACCCACAGATTGGCAGCGCCTCCAAACCTGGATTTAATTTCTTTAACTGTTTGGGCCGTTGACTGGAAGGATCGAGGTGTTCCCATTTTCGCTTGCGGCACACCGAACAAGATAAAATTCCTAACACCAGCTTCTAAATCCGATTCCACTTGCTTGAGAGAACTTTGCAGGGTCAATCGACGATTACCTTTTAGGCCCGGAATGTCTTGATCTTGGGACAAGCCCTCGACCACAAAAAGTGGTTGAATCAGCTGCGCCACATTGAATTCAGTGGTTGCGGTCAAGTCTCGGGTCCATTGGTTTTTTCTTAATCGCTGAAGGCGTTTCATTTGCTCACCGTTAGTTCGAGCCAAGCTTCGTAGCTTGGAAATACCTCTGGGCGCTGTTCTTGACCCAGTTGATCACTTATAACGCGGTACGTATTTCCAGGTCCACAGCAATGACGCCTTGACCGGATCTCGGGAAACCGACGAACCGCCTCTAAAAATGTCGATCCACTGGACCAATAAAAATTCGTTTTCTCGTTAAGATCTCCGCTGGGCCATTTATTAAGCTTTAATTCATAGGTAGGTAAAAGTTTCACACCCTCTTGGATATATCCCTCGCCGTGGCCTAGCTTGATCCAATCTAAATCGCCATCCGGCCAATGCTTGAGAGGCGTTTCGGTTATTTCACCCAACCCGTCAGAGCTTCCCGCCACCCAAACCCCTCTAGCCGCCAAACGCTTCCAAGTTTTAAGGCCGGCCACCCAAATCTGATCATTCCAATCTGCGTCCCAATCCACAGGCCAAGCTTCAGCCCGCGACACCCAAAAAGCACAGTTTTTGGGCTTCTTTACCACGAGAGGAATTCGATCCCATTGGGGCGTTTCCAAATCTACGGGCCACGATGACCTCGTCGAGGATTTTTCGATATTTCGATTAGTCGAAAAGAGATCACAGTCAACCCCGCGCCCTTGAGGATCCACACCTCTCACGGTCGTGAGGACACCAAACCCATGAGTTCGTTGAGTCACCCCAATTTTGAGATGGCAACCTCCGCCATGTGATTTCAAAATTCGTCGCTCGTTCATCACATCTTCAAAATCTGATGGGGAATTTATTTGTGTCAGAAGTTTTTTGAGTTCAGTTCGACTACTCTTTATTTCAATGGCAAGAGCGCCTTGTGCAGCCGCGGCAGGATTAATGGAGATCGGCAAGACCATCCAATGAGAAGCTTTGAGGCCACTTCTGACAACCTCTCGGGCCGAGCGAAACTCTTCTTGAGACGAAGTCAAGATTCTATCAACAGCAGCCTTTGCTAAAACCAAACCTTGATGATCGGATTTCAGCCATTTATCGATTCGCGTTGGGATGTTTCCCCTGATGGGTTCAAACCCAATAAATTCTGTTTCAAACGGAAGCAAATCCTTCAAGGATTTTTGAAGGTTATGCTCACGTCTTGGGGACGAAGAGAATATTTTGAGGCCTGAATGGGCTCGAACACCTTTCTTAATGAGCAAAAGATCCCGGCAATCCTCTCTTTTAAGGGTGGCGACGATTTCTGTTCCCGGCGGTTGTTCAATCGGAAGGTCTTTCCAAGAATGCACAACGAGATCTACTTTCTCGGCCATGAGATCTTCATAAAAATCTTGGGTAAACACTCCCTTTTCAGGCATTTTCCACAACGGATCGGTAAGATTCTTGTCTCCTAGGGATTCTCTAAAATGAAAGATAATTTCAAGCTGGGGAAATGCTTCCGACAAAACTTGCCCGACTTGATGGGCCTGAATGCGAGCTAAATCACTTTTTCTGGAGGCCAATACTAGCCGCACAAATCTTCCCAGCCAAACGGCCGCACTTCTAAACGCATGCGGTACTGCATGGCCAAGCGCGAGGCCTCCGACCGAGCCTCCTGAATTTTCAAATCGGAAGTTTCACTGACTTTTTGCGCATCAGTAAACAAGTCATTTAGTGTCAAAACCCTTCTCGCATTGAATCGCCCACTAGATGACTTTGCAGATTCACGAAGATCAATCAAGGTTTCGCATCCGCCTCTCAGTTCAAGCCACTGAATTAATTCTGAATCACTCAGAGGCGCTGCAATCAAAACAGCTTCTAGGGGTGAGTCTGACTCTTGAATGGCCAAAACTCTAAGATTTGAAAAATCCCTTAGCGCCTCTTTTGCAACTTCGGGCCGTCTTGCCATGACAGTCACGCGTTCGGATTCTTTTAATATCCACGGTAAAAGCTCTCGCGTTAAATGTCCGGCCCCAATCAATGTGCATTTTTTAGAGCCTCGAATCTGTTTTCGCACCCAACTGCCGTAACTTCGCGATCCAATTCCACGTAAGTGTTTTTCTCGAATCTTTTTTGCATCTGAAAATACTGACTCTAAAATTCTCAGCAAAGGACCCTTTGCAGAAAAGTGAGAAACCTTAATTTTATCCATGAACTCGCGAAACTGCCCCATCACTTCGGTCTCACCCAAAACCGGAGAATTCAATCCGCAAACAGTCTCTAATAGAAATTCGTAAGCTTGTTCGCCATGGATCCAATTTTCACTTTCTGACAAGGGAGGCTGACTGCTGAGTTGAAAAAAGATTCGTCGCAAGCAGGTTTCCCAAACCAGCGCATCGGCGGCCTGGATTTCAGCTGCAAACGAACCCTTAAGTTGATGAAGTACAAAAAGATTATCCAGCATATATTTATATTCTAAACGTGCGCGTTCAGGGAATTGTCATAGAAATGTCATCGCATCTCATTTAGGAAAAACGATTCAAAAGCCGAAGATCTTTCTAAATCCCCAGGGCTTAAGCCCCATTTTCCCTGCGGAGGCGCTCGCCCTAGCGCTCTGGCCCATTCCGCAGTCCAGGGTCGAAATTCCATGGGAACCGGTTGAAGCGGTGTTTCGGTTCCGAAAACAGACAAGAACACAAAATAGATCAACTCACTGCAGTAAAGCCGATCGGCTCCAAAGTGAAATTGCTCATCGTATGGAAGCCCAACAAAGCCACGGGCTGCCGCTGATAACTCTGCCCGCTGAAAGCTCGCCACTGACTTTAATCTCAACACAAGGGGCGTTTCTCGAGAGTGCTTGATCAAAAAATCAACATCGACCTCTGATACCGTTGGGCTAGCGGCTTGAACGGCCACCGGCCGCCCATTTTTGTTTTCAACCACAATGGCCGCATGGCTATAGCGAGTTTTGCCAGTTTTTTGTATGAGCCCACAAAGGTAACAGGGAGGATGGGTTAAAATGACGTCGCCAGGAAGCAGTGACGACGAAGCCTTTGAACTTAGACCATAGAATAAGACGGTGATAATTAAAATCCAACGCACCGAGCCTAACTAGCACTGTTCCCTAGCAATTTCAAATGTTTCGAGTCTTGACCAAGAGATGAGCCGAAGCTAGATTGGGACATCCAAATTTCGATTTAAAAGGAGTCCGTATGGGTATGCGTCCAAAAGTTGGGATCAATGGGTTCGGCCGAATTGGTCGGGTTTTGTTTCGTGCGGGCTTCGAACGTCTCGATGTCTGCGCTATCAACGACACATCAGATGTTAATACGATTGCTCACTTGCTCAAATACGATAGCATTCATGGCCGCTTTCCAGGAAAAGTCGAAGCTAAAGATGGCAAACTCATCGTCAATGGAAAGACCATTCCCGTTTACTCAACAAAAGATCCGGGGGCGATTCCTTGGAAAGAGTTTGGAGTCGACCTTGTTCTTGAATGTACGGGAGCCATGAAGAAAAAAGAAGATGCCGCCAAACACATTCAAAACGGCGGAGCTAAGCGGGTGATGATTTCCGCTCCCGCCGATGATTCTGACCTTACAATTGTAATGGGGGTCAACCACAAGCAATATGATCCCAAAAAACACACCATCGTCAGCAACGCGAGCTGCACAACCAATTGTTTGGCGCCCATTGCCAAAGTATTAAACGAAAACTTTGGCATCGAGCACGGACTCATGACCACCGTCCACTCTTATACCAACGATCAACGCATTATGGATTCAGGCCACAAAGATCTTCGCCGGGCGCGCGCAGCGGCGTTGAGCATGATTCCAACGACAACGGGAGCGGCCAAAACCGTTGGCAAGGTTATTCCTGAACTAAAGGGCAAAATTGACGGCACAAGTGTTCGAGTACCGACTCCCAATGTCAGCCTCGTCGACTTCGTTGCCAATATTAAAAAAGACACCACCGTCGAGCAGATAAATGAAGTTCTAAAGAAAGCAGCCTCACAGGATCTTAAAAACATTATGGTTTGTGAAGAAGACGAACTTGTGAGCACGGATTTTAATGGCAATGCCGCTTCTAGCGTCATTGACCTTCCCAGTACCATGGTCATTGGCAACCGTATGATTAAAGTCATGGCGTGGTACGACAATGAGACCGGTTTTAGTAATCGCATGGTTGATCTTGCTCTTTATATGTCTGAGCTCGGACTATGAGTGGACTGCGCGGTATTCGAACGATCGAACAAATTGATCTTGCCGATCGAAGATTGTTTTTGAGGCTCGATCTCAATGTCCCCACTAAATCGGGACAGATAACCGACGACACGCGCATTCGAGCAGCACTCCCCACGATCAAATACGCCTTGGCAAAAGGCGCGAAGATTATTCTCGCGAGCCACATGGGCCGCCCTAAAAAACCGGAAGATCGCTCCAAATATTCACTTCTTCCAGTTGGGCAAAGGCTGAGTGAGCTTTTAGGCGTTGAAGTTTTACTATTTGAAGAACCCACCGGCGATGGCATCAAAGGATTGATTTCTGATTTAGGGCCTAAGAAGATTTTGCTTCTAGAAAATACTCGGTTTGCCGACGGTGAAGAAAAGAATTCCATGGAGATGGCGTCCCATTACGCCTCTTTTACCGACGTCTATATCGACGACGCCTTTGGGGCCATTCACCGCGCCCACTGCACTGTGGCCGCCCTCCCCAGTCTGATCAGAGAACGAGGCATTGGCTTTTTGATTAAAAAAGAAGTCGAAATGCTCGACCGCCTTCTGCATAAAACAGAACATCCCTTTGTAGCGATTTTGGGCGGATCCAAAGTCAGCGATAAAATTGGAGTCATCGACAACCTGATGGAGCGTGTTGATACGTTCATTATCGGGGGAGCCATGGCCTATACTTTTTTAGCCGCTCAAAAATTTGAAACCGGCAGTTCGCTCGTTGAAAAAGATAAGCTGACCTTGGCTGCAGATCTTTTGGAGAGGTTCAAAAATCGAAAAAAGAATTTGATTTTGCCCGTCGATCACGTCATTGCCGATGGCTTAAAAGAAAATGCCAGCACTTCGGTTACTCCGACCCAGGCGATTCCGGTTGGGAAAATGGGATTGGACATCGGACCAAAAACCATCGAACTGATTAATGATTGCTTAAAGTCGGCTAAAACCGTTTTTTGGAATGGCCCCTTAGGAGCGTTCGAAACCAAGCCCTTTGAAAAAGGGACCTTTGCCATTGCCCTCGGCTTGGCTGAACTTAAAGCAATGACCATCGTTGGCGGTGGCGATTCAGTGACCGCCATAGAAGCGGCGGGGGTGGCCGATCGCATGGGACATATTTCAACTGGTGGTGGAGCAAGCCTTGAATATTTAGAGGGTAAAGCGCTTCCTGGCCTAGAAGTCCTTCGCGAAAAATCGGGAAAAGCATGAAACGTATTATTGCCGGCAACTGGAAAATGAACTTGGGACCCAATCAAGCCCGAGTTTTTTTGAGTGAACTGACGAAGCAAGACCTTTCCAAAAAAGCCGAGTGGGTCGTGTTTCCTCCGTTTGTGAGTCTCGCCGAAACACAAAAAGCCCTGACCGGAACCTCCATAAGCTGGGGCGCCCAGAACGCGTACCCGGCCGAAAAAGGAGCTTTCACCGGCGAAGTTGCAGTACCGATGCTCATCGATCTCGGCTGTCGATACCTTCTGATTGGACACTCCGAAAGAAGACAGTTTTTTGGCGAAACAAACGATTCATGCGCCCTGAAAGTTCAAACAGCCCAGGCTTTTGGGCTCATTCCTATGCTCTGTGTGGGAGAAACGCTCGCCCAGAGGGACTCAAATGCCACCCAAGAAGTTGTGACCGAGCAACTCGAAAAAGGCCTTTCTGAGGCCCATAAAGACAAGCCTCTCACCATTGCTTACGAACCCGTTTGGGCTATTGGCACGGGCAAGGTTGCAACTCCCGAGCAAGCGCAGAGCGTGCATTTGGCCATTCGAAAGGTCCTCGAGCGCCTATTAGGACCTGCAAAAGCCAAGGAAACGGCCATCTTATACGGGGGAAGCGTGAAGGCCGATAATGCGGCCGAATTGGCCAAACAGGCCGATATTAACGGTTTTTTGGTCGGAGGAGCATCGCTTGAACCAAAATCATTTGCTCAGATTGGCTCCGTTCCGCTATAGTGGCCCAGCTCAAATACAAGGAGTAATTTTTCAATGGAACAAAGCATTACCTTGATTTCGATTATACACGTATTCGCAGCCCTATTTTTGATTGTGGTTGTATTGCTTCAGGACAGCAAAGGCGGCGGAATTGGTGGGGCCTTCGGCGCCGGCGGGGCCAGTCAGTCGTTGTTTGGAGCTTCGGGTGGAGCCAACTTTTTGGTGAAAGTAACTCGCGTCGTGGCGGTTGTTTTTATGCTGACTTGCATTGGTCTTACTTACATCTTGTCGCGAACCCATTCGCGCTCGGTCATTGACCAGTTGCCGACAGCTCCTGCAACAACCAACAACGCCGTCGCACCTTCGGGCTCCGCGGCACCAGCTCAAGCAGCGCCCAATCAACCAGCGCCCTCACCCTAATTAGAAATCGGAGCGATCTTGGGAAATCGCAAAATTCAAAACATTATTGCGATTATTCTTATATTGCTCGGACTATTGGGGCTCTTGTTTCAAGAGCAGATGTGGGATTTTTGGCAAAGAATTAAAATTGCCAATGACCCACGGCCAACTCTCGCCCACGTGGTCTCTTTGAATGGAAATGTTAAATTCCGACTCCCCGAAAGCTTAACCTATTTTAAAGCCCGATCGGAAATGCCTTTAAGGGCGAAAGACACCATTGCGACTGATCCCTCTAGCACCGCGATCATTGAATTCAAAACAGGACTTAAAGTTGAACTTGAACCTAATTCTTTAATCGTCATTGAAGACTATGGGTCAGGCTCAGGAAGTCTTGAGCTGACTTTTTTGCAAGGGGGAATCCGAGTCCTTAATGAAGGCAAGGGCCAGAAGCTAAACTTGTCCGGCGATCGCCTAAAGCGAGATCAAGCGGTAAAACTTGACCTCTCGGCTATTGAGAATGCGGCTCGCGCAACTCCTACTCCCGGCTTAGATACCATCAAGCTTGATGAAAAAGCAGAGCAAGAACGACGTCGAAAAGCGCGCAAAAAGGACGCCAAAGAGTCTCTCCCCGACTCTTACATTACGTCGATTATCAAAGGCCAACGCACTTTTCTAAATCGCTGCTACGCTCAGCATTTAAGATTAAATCCAGATGCCCGAGGCCGCATTGATACATCCCTCACCATTGAACCCGATGGAAGTATCAGCACCGCCCGAGTCATCGGCAGCACGATCGCCGACCCTAGTTTGCAGCAATGTGTGGTGACGACACTTCTCCGCACGAGGTTTCGATCATTCAAAGGGGATCCGATTATAGTCAACTACCCTATCAACTTTGAATAACAACTATCTGAAATCATTAAGATAATCGATGCGATCGGGCACCCAGGGGTCATCCATTTTATTGATCGGGAGAAGTTTTTCACCTAGCTTTTGCAAAGCCTTCAGCGGGCTGTAAGTGGGGGCATATTCACTGGGTAAAATTCCGTTTTCGATCAATGGACCAAGGATTTTGGAAAACGTATCGTCGGATATGAATCCGCGCTTTCGCAAATCCTCTATATTCTTCGCTAACTCCTCTTGGGTGAACCCATAATTTGAAAGCATGTCTTGGCCCACCATCACTAACTCTTCGAAATTTAGATGTTGAGATTGGTAAAGGTCCAATGCCGATTGGAAAGTCGTAAAGGTCGCTAAAACTCTTCGACCAAACTTAGCGTAGTAATCAGGGTCGGTGTCTGACACCAAGTTGATGTAGATTTTTTGAACCGGATCGTAAATGGGAATGAGCTCTTGAAGTTTCAAAATTCTCCGGCGCTGTTCGGGCTGAACATGTAGCGCCTCAAGCAGACTTGAGACTTCAGCTCTCGGCATCCGACGAGCGCAGATATCGCTAAACAACGAATACACCACCGCATCGCTCTCACTATCATCACCAAACAAAATAAATTGCGACGGCCTATTCAGGTAAACAGCAAGTTCAAGTAGCGACTGAAGCTTAAATCCAACCTGTTGGCGCAATCGCTTAAACTTTCGCGGCCGAAAGTTTTTGAGATTATCTTTCAACGCCATTCCCACGGGGAATATCCGATCAATGCGCATTTTTTGGTAAATTTTTGGTTCCATTTGAGGCGGAGAAGCCGAAATAAAAAACAATGCCTTATTTGATTCTTTGTGGGTGGGCGAAACCAGGGCTCGAATGAGACTGGCGCTTCCTGGTACGTTTACCTTCTGAAATGCCTTTTCAAAAGCGGTTCGAAGCAAGCCCCTCAAAGAATCGAAGTTGGTGTTTAAGTAGGTCTTATCAATATCCCAAATATAAACGAGATCACACACGGGCGGCTTGTCAGTGTAGGTGAAAAAGAAAACGTCGCCAATTTGCTGTGGAGGGGATTTAGACAAGGCCTTCTCCTTAATATTATTCTATGGCTTGGCAACTGGGTTGCCAAGCATGACCCATCATGTTACGACCACGCCTATGAAAGTCCTCATAAAAAATGCACAAGATTTAGATTGGGCATTGAATTTTCATCCCCGACGCCCCTGGCCGAAACCCCTTCCAATCGTTGTGGGCCGAAATGACCTTGTGGTTGCTGGTTTTGACAGACCTCGCGATCAGGTCGCCGTTTCCATACTTCAAATTGATGAAGAGCCGATGGCCTTATTGAATCAACTTTACGACACCAACGAACTAGCTCCCCTCGAACGGCTCAGGTTTATGAAACTTTCCGGGGCGCCCATAGAATTGAATTTAGAACCGTGGTCTCTTGAATTTCAAAATTACCTTGATAATCGCAATCTTGGATTGAGGGTTCTCCAACCCCTTGATCACCTGATCGACTGGAAGGAGTCGTTGGAAAATACGCTCATGAAGCTCAGGCTTTCAGCCTCTCAATGTCGCGAGGCCATAGATATACTCGCAGATCTTAAATTTTTGGGTCGCGACCGTACGTCCTGGCAAGATCTTAATACCGAAAACCCCGAATCTTGGATTCGATCTCTAAGACAGCTGAGATTTCCGAAAACTGCGAACCAAGATCAGCAACGACAACAAAAGCTCGATTCTTTGCCATGGCCTCGTGGAGTCCAAGCCAAGTGGGATCGACAGGGAGATCAAGGGGTATTGGTATTACAATCTCGTATTGGTGGACCAGACGAACTTAAAAAGGCACTCAGCCGGCTTCAAGACATGTCGTTAGATAAAGAAATGTGGGAAAAGCAATGACTCAATTTGAAGAGTTATTCGTTCACCCTAAAAGTCTGAATTCCGAAATTACAAAACGGGTCATAGAACATACGGGTCTAACCCCGATGATTACCGATCGACGCCCGTATTCGAGCCTCGAGGGCCGATTAACGGGCGAGGAATTTTCTAAATCTAAGAAAAGGCTTTATCTGCTTCCCCATGAAGGACACTTCTTTAGAAAATGCCCGGGCACAACAGGTGCGGCATGCTGCAATTACTTTGTTTTAAACTTAGGTGTTCATTGCAACATGAATTGCAGCTATTGCTACCTCCAAGGTTACATCAATTCACCGGTCACACAGATCTACACCAATATCGATGACGCATTCGCTGAATTAACTGAAATGATTCGTGAAAATCCCACGGCGGAATTTCGCGTGGGAACTGGCGAAACAATTGACTCACTCAGCCTTGATCACTTGACCCTCTATTCGATTGAGTTGATTAGTTTTTTTGCAAAACATCGCCACTTGATCTGTGAATTCAAAACCAAGACTGATCAAGTTGATCATTTTATCAAAACTCCGCACTCAGGAAACGTCATCGTAAGCTGGTCAGTAAACCCGCAAAAAATCGTATCCGAAGAGGAACACGGGACGGCGACTTTAGATAATCGCCTCAGTGCGGCCCGACGCTGTGCCGACCATGGATTCCCCGTGGCGTTTCATATCGATCCCATGATTTATTTTGATGAATGGCGAATTCACTACGAAGATTTAGTTGATCAAATTTGCTCTCGTTTTAAACCAAACGAAGTAAAATGGATCAGCGTTGGAGCACTTCGCTACCCGCCAACGATGAAGCACATCTTGCGCCAGAGATTGACTGAGAGCAAACGGGTTCTGACTTCGGAATTGTTTTTAGGAACTGACGGTAAACTTCGTTATGACCATGACCTCAGAAATGAAATGTTTAAATCAGTGGTCAAACGCTTTAGCGATCATTCTTCCGAGTACCCCCTACTGCTCTGCATGGAAACTGGTGCGTCTTGGCAAACCACCTTTGAACAAACACCCCGTCAAATTCAGGGAGTGAAAGAACTTTTTGACCCTATCGTCACCACAAGGCCCGCCCTGTAGCATAAGAAAAGCTGCAAATCTGACTTGCCAATAGCCATCTAAAAGCTAAACTTTAACTATGAAATTTCAGATTCTTTCTCTAGCGTTCATGATTGCCTCAATAGCGCCAAGCGCGTTTGGGGCCGAACTCAACTACCTTAGACGATGGGTCGTTTTTCCATTTGAAGTTTCGGACCCAGCCCTTAGACACTCAGCTGACGATGCCTGGTGGCACATGCGTGAAAAACTCACCGAGAGAAAGAGATTTTTGGTCGCCAGCAAGCAATTCATGGAACAAAAAGATGTATTCCAACCACGTAAAAGACTTTCGGCCGATGATGTAAAGCTTTTGGCCCAGCTTCTTGATGCGGACGCTTTAGTTACCGGCTATATCGAACACCGACGGCTCTTTATTCAAATTTATTATGGCCCAACGGGCACACTGTTTTGGAGTAAATCGTTAGCTTTTCATCCAACACTCAAAGCCCATGAGCAATTGCGCGTGACCAATGAAAAGTTAACTCAAGAGATGCTTTATTCCATTCCCTATCAAGGATTTACTGTAACAGACCCTCTCATTGGAAAGTCCGTATACGAAGAAACCGGAAAAAAATTTGCTGTAGTCGATGTGGGAACCACCGACGGGGTCACGACTGGAATGCCCATTCAGTGGGTGCAAATCAAGATTCCAGAGACCGTAAAAGAGGGCGAAATCGCTCTTTCAGGCTCTACGCTTGAAGTTCTCGCGGAAGGCCGTGTCGCCAAGGTTAAACGAGGAGTTTTTGTTGCCGAAATTCAAAGGGCCAAGACTGTCGATCTCATTAAAAATGGAACCCTTGTTCGTATTCCGTCAGAAATTCAAAAGACCGAGGCCTACGTTAAAAGTGATATTCAAAGCGAAAAGGTTGGTCCTGAAATCCTACCAACATTAATAAATCCGGTTTCCCCGGACTCTCAAAACATTAAACGCCAAACAGTAGTCTTCGGTTCCATATTTAGTATTCTCGGTCTACTGGCTCTCGCATTTTGAAATTACTTCAATCGAATAGTTTGGCGTCATATGATAGATTCGCTGCTACTAAAGGACCTAAAAATGAAGCGCAAAGTTTGTCTTTTTCTCCTATTAATCACACTCACAAGCCTGAATGCGTTTGGATCCAGGCAGGGTGTTCCCACGGAAGTAATCGTCAAGGGTTCAATTGAACCGGGACAGGAAACTCAAGTCACGGCCATTCGGTTTGAAAGAGACTCTCTTTGGAAGCCTATTCCATTTTCAGTTAATAGATCTTATACGCTGACAGTGAATCGACCCGAAATGTTGCCTTCCGGGGCGTATATTCTTAATTATCGTGGATCCGTTTATAAAATCGATTTGAAAGGCGGTAGCCTCACAGTTCCGTTAGCTAAGATTGACCTTGCCGAGTACGCAAAAGGTGCTCGCCTATTTCGAGACCTGACCCAATCCATGGAAAACTCAAAGCGAGCACTGGAAGCTTATGTGGCAAAGCCCGGAACTTTTGGATTTGAGAAAATTTGCGTGACTATGACTCAGGCCTATAATCAAAACCTTTGCCAAGCATTTAAAGAAAAAAACCCCATGTACCTCATCGGAACTTTGATCAAGTTTGACCCCGAAGCTCACTTTCTCACCTATGATCCCGTTTTGGGCGAGCGCCCTGAGCTTTTGTACAACTGGGGACGACTCTACGTCGGTGATTCTACCCTGGAAAAGTCAGTCAGCGTATTGCCTGGCGTATACGGCGTTGAATTTGAAGATCAAACTGGTTCAAAAAAATTCAAATTTGGAATCACAGCACCTTAGGGCGTGCACTCATTTCGAAAATTTGCTGCGAAATCAAATCTTAGAATCAGAAGCCGGAATTTCAATCCACCCTTCGGATTTTGGAAAATCTTTTGGACGCTCATCGCATTGCCCCTTGAATTTCAGATAACCAGTCAAGGCACAAATAAAGGCGTCAAAACTATGGGGATTTTCGACAAGCTTGGCGAAGTCTTGTTGGTAAATAAAAATTGAATCGCGCCGCAAGAGCGCGGATAAAATGGCATCCCTACTTTCAGCTCCGGTCACGGGATTTTTGTAATGAAGAAGATGACTACGATTCACACGTAGAGAGTGTCCTATCCGCAAAACCGAGAGTCTTGGATAAATTTCTAGCAGAGAGATCGTTTGACTTAGCCGACGAATCAGAAAATGGGCACGAGCTGTTAAAGGAGCGATGTTGGCGCCCAGAGTTTCCATGGGGTGCATCTCTTCGCTGAGCTCATGGGAAATAAACATTTCGGAAGCCCTTTGGGTGTAGGGTGTAAAAAGTCGAACGCGAGACTTCTTCTTTTTTGCCTTGCGGTGCTCTTTCCACATCCAGAGGATCTCAGGCTCTTTGCACTTTTCAAATCCCGGACACTTGAGTTTACATCGAATGCATTTTGGAAGCTGCAAAGGGGCATCGATGCATAAATGCTCCAGGCCCTGCTCATGCTCTTTTACAATTCCATATAGAACTTGATCGCCTGAGACTTCCCCTTCGGACTGAATATGGTCGTAAACATGAGTTAAAAAAAGTTTGCTTTGGCTGGGATAATACTCAAGGACAGCAAGACTGGTTTTATCGTTTTTGCCTCCGGTAAGGTCAATACCGAGAAACCGATGACATTTTAATTTGCGATGACTTCTAGCCCCACCCTTGTGGGTTGCGCGCGAAGCACTTGAAACCCTTGCTTTTGGCATTCGCTCTCCACGGTTTGCCTACGCTCTGGCGGACACCAGAGGAAAACGCATCCTCCGCCACCGGCACCACAAATTTTAAGCGCTTCCGCTCCTGCCTTCAACGATACATTTCTTAATCGCTCAATTTCAGGGCTAGAAAATACTGGGCTTAAAGCAACTCTTGCTTGAAACTCGTCGTCAAATAGTTTACCAAAATCCGCCCATTTTCTGTTCTGACAGGCATCCCACATTTTGGCAGATACGACCTTCAGCCGTTCAAAACATTCGGAAACATGAGCGCGACCATCAATATGGTCCTTAAAAATCTGCCAGTTATTGAGCCCCGAATGGTGCGGACGGCCCGAATAAATTAAAACAAAATGTTTTTTAAACTCTTCAAAATCAATATCCAGTCCTTGGCGTCGAGGACCCAGTGGTGTCAATTCGATCAAATTGAGACCGCCAAAAAGTGCTGGAAAATAATCTTGGCAGCCAGTGGGTGTTTGAATCACTCGAGCTTCAAGATTTCCAGCCAAGGTGACCGTTTCTTCTACGGTCAAGTTTCTGCCTGTTAGTTTCGAAAACGCTCCGCACAAGGCAATATTGAGGCTGCTGCTTGCGGCGATACCGGCCCCGACCGGACTCTCGCTCTTGGTCTCTAATTCAAACCCACAGTGAGGACGCCAAAACTCAGCATGCACCCTTAAAAGATGCAAATCATGGCCCGCACCCTCGGGCACTTGGCTGACATCGCTGTACTCCAACCGCTTTTTTGTATCTTTGCTGTATAATACGATTTTTGAATCGCTGCGCGGAATGAGCGTTACATGAGTCATGATATCAATGGCCAAATTCACCGTAACACAATCTTTATGAAACAAGTAAAGAGGCCAAAGATCTAATGTGCCGCCGGCAAGGTCAACGCGCGTGGGGCTTCGGGCTTCAATGCGCTTGAACTGGCTCACTCTTCTCTCCCTTGCTTTCAACTAGAGTCTGGCCAGGTAAACCATCAATTTGAATCGATTCAACGCCAAACGGTTTTGATTCTTTATTGGTCTTAACATAATAGCTTTTTGACGACTTGGTTTTCTCTCCCCACTCCAAATTTAAGACGGTCTCGCCTTTTGCATTTTTCAAAGTGATCGAGCCGCGCGGGGGCTGCAGTCCTTTTGGCGATTCATTTTCAAGAAATTCTGAAACTTTTAAATCTTGGAGCCTCTCTAACAGATTGGCCACTTGCACCTGAGAAACCGAACGTTTTTCATCGGTTTCGGGCAAAACCCAATCCGCCCCCTTCTTAAGCAAACTCAAGTCGGTTAATGAATTTTTAAATTTAATTTCTGATACTTCTTCCTTGGCAAAGGCCAGCGGACCCTTTTTATCTCTCAAATCAGAAAGCTTTAAGGCAGCTGGATCGACAGCCGATGCGAAAATTTGGTACACAGTGCCTTCGGATTTTGTCTTTGCAAAGGCATTCATATCCCTTTTCGCCCCCATCAGGAGCTGTTCGACCAATTTGCCTTCTTTTTCGTAGAAACTAACGGTCACTTCTGGACGATCAAGGCCAAATTGACTTAAAGGCTTTTTGGAATCGCCAAAATCGTTTGCGCGCATGTTCTCCACGCTCTCGAACAGTCGGCGTACCATCTCTTCGTCGGCCTTTTGATTGACAGGCTTTGAAATCACCCAGCCTTTTTCACCTTTTTCCAAAGTTGCTCGGGTGACAACGTCTTTTCGTTTAACATCTAGTTCGATACGCTGAATATTCGCTAACGACGCCTTTACAACCTTCTTATTTCGAAGGTCCTTTTCACTCTTCTCAACTTGAAACTTCACATTGCTGGGTCCAAACAACACCCGTTTATCACCGTCTTTTTTCAAATAGAGTTTTCCGACTACCGCGCCTTCATCTCCGACAAAAAGTTTCTCCACCTTTCCGTCTTTTGAAGTAAGCGCCACCCAAGTTTTTGGCGCATCCAAACCATAGATTTTTAGATCCATGTTTTCGTCATCGATAAAATCGTCATACTTTTCAGACGTCAGAGCATTTAATAGCCCGGTTACCGTTGGCTCATCGGCACTATCTTCTGTGGGCGATATCAACTGCCAACCGTTGTCCTTTTTTTCTAAAACAAAAGAACCCGATTTACTGACGAGCTCGATTTTATTGATTGTTGCTTCTTGAAGTGAAAAGAGCTTCGCCTCGGCCTCTTTTGCCTTTTCCTCTTGCTCAACCTTTTTGATCTCGAAAAAGTAAATATAGCCACCCAGCGCGAGACTCGCGGCTAAAAGTAGCCAAGTGCCTCGGAACTTCATGCTGCACGCCTCCTCAGCCAAACAGTTCCACCGGCAGCCAGCAGCATTAGAGGAATCACAAGTACAAATCCCCAAAACATGAGGTTGGCTTGAATTTGAGTGAAGATTAAATTCGAACCGTCAGTTTCTTTGGTGCGAATACTGACAAGATCCTTATCCGATGCCAATTGGGCGATCGAATTTAAAATCAAGTCGTGATTCAGCTGAAATTCAATTAGGTAATTGGTTAGAAAATCACTATCCCCAACTACAACTGCTTGAAAATCTTGTGGCGCACCTTTACCAGGTTTTTCAACAAGCTTTCCACTGCTTTGAATCGCAAGGACCAACGGTCCGCGATCACTTTTAGCATCTGCCTTTAAAGTCTTTTTCCCTTGGGGATCGGCCAGATCTTTCTGAGCAATCGCCGCTTCGTTCGTCTTAACGAGATCCTCCAGAACGACAGTTGCAGGTCTATCGGATGCTTGAGCCAAAGCGCTAGCCAGCTGAAATCCGGTCATCATCCCACCGAACTTCTTTGTGATTTCACTAGTCGGTGAATATCCGAGCCCAATGGCTACAGTGGCTGAACCAGCAAGTGCTTGGCCGGCCGGATCCAACACGTAGTTGTCACGAAATTCAACACCAAGGCTTCGGACAAACTTTGAAATATTGCTGCGAGACCCCGGATCTAGGGCGATAAAAAATTTGCCGCCATTGTAGGCATAGTCGCTCAGAGCGGCCAGCTCACCATCAAGAAAGGCCTGCTTGGGGCCCGCGATGACAAGAAGAGCGGCGTCGGCTGGGATTTTACTCTGCTGTGCCAAACTCAGCGACTTAACCTCGTAGGAAGAATCCGTAAGGTATTTTTTCAACCCTTGAAGCCCGTCGGAGCTTGTCCCATCTAGCTCTCGTTCACCGTGACCGGAGAGAAAGTAAATGACCTTGTTTTGATCACGTCGAATTTTAATAATTGAATTTGTAATGGCCTGTTCGGTGAATTCTTCCGTTTTGGTGTTTCGGCCCTTGTAATCAAATTTGATTGTTCCCGCCATGGTAATACCGTGTTCTTTACCCAAATCTGGCCGACGTTTAATATCGACATAAGTCACTTTAACAAACTTAGATTCCGCAGAATAAAGATCGATAAGCTCTTTAAATTGTTGTTTCACGTCACGGTTTTGAGCATCTCGAAAACGAAGGGCGTTTTCATCGTAAAAGAACATGACTTTCAAATCCTCGTCTAACGCGTGCAAGACCGTTCGCGTTTGATCTGAAAGTGAATTGATTTTGTTTTTCGTTAAATCAAATTTTTTCACCCTTTTTACCGCGATAAAGTTGACCCCAACCAATAGGGCTGTGACGAGCACCACCACAACTCCCAAATTGAGACCGTGCTTAGTGGTTCGCATGCCTGCCACTTCTCGAAAAAATGGGGCGTCAATGAAAAGGGCCGCAATAAACGAAGCAACCGCCAACCCTACAAAAGCCCAAGGAAAGGGCATGGGGTTATCGGCCACAATTCTAAACGAAACAAACCCAAGTATGAGACAGACAAAACCAAAAATGAGCAGAACCTTAGTTAATCGCTTCATGACTACCTCCACCTTGCGCTTTCAACGACACGATGTGTGAGAAAACAGAACAAGAAGATCAGGGACACGTAATAGACTACTGCGCTCGTATCAATGGTTCCTCGGGCAAAATTACTAAAATGATTTGAGATCGATAAATGGTTGAACACGGTTTGAGTCACTTGACTTTCTGAGCCCATTCCCGCCCAACCAACAACCCACATAAAAAGACTGAGAGCCAGGCCGGTGAAAAACGCCACGATAATGCTTTCTGTTAGAGCAGAGGCGAACAATCCAATGGCCACATAAACACCACTCAATAACATCAACCCAATAAGACTTGTTAAAACTGGGCCCGCATCGAAACTACCCACCGCACGCAATGCCAGCGGGTGGAGGGCAACAAGGGCAATCATGGTCCAGACGATTAAGAGACCGGCGAAAAACTTTCCTAAGACAATCTCAGTTGCTGTGATAGGAGCGGTCAAAAGCAAATCCATGGTACGCCCCTTATACTCTTCAGAAAAGAGTCTCATCGTCAGGGCCGGTATCAAAATAAGTAAAACCACATTGGTATTTCCGAAGTGCGAACCAAAAACCGTTTGAGCGAGATCGAATTTCTGCCCAGTGAATGATGCTCTTCTGTACGCTTCAACGATCATCATAAACATGAAACTCATCAAGCCCATGAATAGCGCCATGATGGCGTACGCTGTAAATCCTTGAAAATAACCCCGATATTCTTTAAGTGCGATTGTCGTGATTTTCTTCATGACTGAGCTCCTAACTGTGCAGCGTGATCTGTGGTTGTCAGTTTAAGGAAAATATCCTCAAGACTTACGTCGATCGAGCGAAACTCCATTAGGCCCGCCCCCGATTTCACAACAGTTTCCGCCAATACCTCATTGGCTTCATCGGTTCGATCAAGCTCCACTTCAAATGAATGACCATCTTCCATCTTCTTGAAAGACTTAATTCCTTTGAGCGAGCGCACTTGGGATTCAACTCCCTGTGGTCGACGCACTTTAATAAAGAAGCGCCGAGCATCGGTCATGCGATGGCCAAGCCCCTCAAGAGTATCTTCCGCGGCAATCTGCCCTTTATTAATAATAATCACGCGTTTGCAGGTTGCTTGCACCTCGGGCAAAATATGCGTGGATAAAATAACGGTGAGCTGTCCGGCAAGTTTTTGAATCAGGTGACGGACTTCAATGACTTGTTTGGGATCTAGCCCAACCGTTGGCTCGTCAAGCACCAAAACCTGAGGACTATGCACAATGGCTTGAGCCAACCCTACTCGCTGTCTAAATCCTTTCGAAAGATTTCCAATTATTCTATTTCGCACAGGGCCCAAACTGGTTTTTTCAATGGCATCGTTAACGGCCACCGTTAGTTTGGATTTTGGTACGTCTTTGAGTTCCGCCACGTACTTAAGATAATCAGAAACCCGCATGTCCATATAGAGCGGCGGTGTTTCGGGCAAATACCCGATTCGCTTTTTCACTTCAATCGGATTTTCAAACACATCAAAGCCCGCAACTTTAACTGACCCCGACGTTGGAGCCATAAACCCCGTTATGATTTTCATCGTGGTTGTTTTGCCGGCGCCATTGGGGCCGAGAAATCCAACGACCTCACCCTTTCCTATAGAAAAGTTGAGATTCTGAATGGCCGAAATAGGCCCATAGCGTTTTGAAAGCTGTGATATCTCTATCATTTTTCACCTCGGTTGATGAAATCCCTACTCTGTAACGAATGAGAATAAACTGTTGAATTGAGGAGTCAAGGCACGATGGTGAAATTTAGAATTTTAAACGCGATGCGTCTTACCCCTTCTCGTTCGACGATGACTTGACCAGGCGCCATCCCCTTTTTCTTTCGGACAAATTTTCGCGGCGTGACGATGAAGTCGAGTTTTTCACCCGGTAAAAACGGGTGTTTTTTTCGCTGACTCAATTGAGCTACAACGAGACAAGCCTTTTCGATTAAATGTTCTGGCGGTGATGCCTTCTTTGACCCTCGAATAACTCCGTGGGCACCAGGGTAATCACGAAGATGAATCCACAGATCGTGGGGTTGCACGGCCTTAATCAATTCGTCATTTTGTTGGGCATTGCGACCTACCCAGAGTTCCCACTCCGGATCAAGACTGACTTGAATACCCTTCCATCGTTTTTCAATCGGGGCCACCGTTTGTTTTTCTAAACTCGCTTCTGTATTTGATGGCAAATCTTGCAATTCTCTTTGAAGCGCCCCAAGCCGCTCCTCGCTCACTCGACGTTTTGTTTTTAATGTATGGATCTCGCCATAAATTTTTTGAAGCTTGGTCCCGAGCCGCCCCCCACGCCCCTTAAGAGCTTCTGCTTCGTCCAACAGATTATTAATGGATTGCTCGTAGGTTGGATCATCTAAGCTCTTCTGCAAATTTTGAATGGCACGCTCAAGTTTAGCCGCTTTTTTGTTTTCTTTAACGGCCGCGGGCCTTTCGGGCGCGTTTTCTAAGCTCATCACTTCCTGACTCTTACTAAACTCTGACCGAGGCTCAGGCTCAACAAAGGCGACATTGACGAGCTCGCCCCAGAGATTCGTTTTTAAACGAGGTTGGACGACTTGTTTATCGTTGGCCTCGAGTCCGATTTGGCAGCCATGGGGAAACACTTTAAAATAAAGGCGTCGAATGCCTTCGGACGAATCAAAATCTAATCTCAGCAATCGATTAGGCTTTTGTGCAACGGCTATTCCTAAGAATTCAAGTCCGACAAAATGAGCTCTTAAAAAATTGATAACCGGGGTGAGAACGACTTTTCGAGGACGACTTGCTTTTGCCGAACCTTCGGCATCCACCCCAAACCAAGGGCGAGACGGCTTTAAACAAAGGACGAGCGCGTAAGTTTGACCTGGAGTTCTGAACTCTAAGACAACGGTGTGGGCATCAATACCATAAATCTTTTGAAGTTGGCCGCCCTTAAGTGATTGTGTCTCTTCAGCCAACGTATAGACATCATCATAATTCAAGACTTTAGACTGGGTCATGCCACATATTACTTCACGAAATAAAGAATCAATAAGAAATTCCGATCCAATAGGCATGATGCACCGGAAGTCAGACCCATTAGTGAAGATTTTAGAAAGGTACCTTCTTCAGGTGACCATTGGGGAAAAACTCTCTAATACGATGATTGAGGCCATTGTGGCCGAATACTTAGAACAGCTCAATGCGCAAGGGGTGCATATTCCTGGTCCGGTACGGAATGTTTTTATTCAAGACATAAAGGAAGAAATCAAAGATCTCGCAACGCAAGCCACTTTGGGTGCCATCTCGACGGAAGATCAATCTGAATCTCAGCCCCGCCAACCGCGAAAAGCAGCATAAAAAAAAGAGGCCGCCTGCATCCACAACCCAAATCAACAAACGGGCAACTCAGCGCAAAAATTCGGATGCTGCGACCTCAACGAGCCCAACGCTCATGTATTCCTTATTCAAGATTCGTGCACAATCCATTGCCAAGTGATTAGGAGATGATCGCATTCCGACCGGTCAAGTTCTAAACAGTGAGCCATTTTTGTCGTTCGATATATTGAAAAAAAATCGGGTTCCCTTTTAAAGGAACCCGATCACAGAGGAGAGAGAGGTCAATTCGCCGTCCTAGCGAAACTTAAAATTCGATTTTAACTATTTCTTTTGTTCAAGCTTGATATCAATGATCACAGGAGGAAGTTCTTTTCCGCCAGCCGTTGCAGGAATTGTAACCTTGGCTGTTTTCTCTTGGTCATTGCGATCAACGCGGAATGTTCCGTATGTGATAGCTTCGTTGGTTTTTGATAAATCAGGCAATCGATAGACTCGCACGCTCTGAACAAGAGAATCAGAAATTTTCTCTTCTTCACCAGCGAGGTTTTTAGCCTTCGCAGCGCCGCTCAATTTTGAAGCATCGATCTTTAATGTTCTTACAACAAGCCCTGCTTCTTTCTTCAAATCGTTGAGCGCGAGCATTTCCTCTTCTGCGCCTACGGCAACAGGCTCGCCGTCAAACTTGGCCGTTCCTGAATAGCCGCGAATGACTTCGCGCTTAATCACTCGATTAATTTCTCGACCAGCCTTATCTTTTTCAATCGTCACTTCAATAACACCGCTGTTGAGGTCAACCATGTTTTCAGGCATAGTTACTTTTCCGGTAACAGGAGCGTCTTCTAAACCTTTTTCAACCTGAACGATTTGCGCCTCACCAGGCTTTGAAATTCTCACACGAAATTGCGATGTGGAATTGTCTGCATGTTTTAATGTCAAAAGGACGGCATTAACGCTTTTTGATTCTGCATCAACAGATTGCGTAGCCGATACTGACGTTACCGGTGAAACTTCTTTTTTTGTATCGCTTCCTTCAGTTGAAGCTGCAGGAGGCGCTGCTGGATCTGCGGGATCTGCACTAGCGTCCGTACCTGCGGGCGCCGATGTACCACCATTATTATTGGTTGCGCCGGGAGCCCCTGAAGTACCTGTCGGTGCCGGGACCTGATCTGTTATTGCGGGATTTTGTCCGCCTGTGCCTTGGGTATTTGCGTCACCTGGCGCCTTGGGAGGAACTTTACCGTCATTGCTTGCTCGTCGCTTTGGAGCGCAACCGGAAGCCATGACCGCTACTAACACAAAACTTAAAACAACGTACATTTTCGATTTCATCATACTCTCCTATGTGAATACGAACCGAATCATGGCCCTTTTGAGCAATCCAAAGGCCACGTCGATTTGCCGTCAAACCCCCGCCATTGCCTATTGAGGTGAATTTGGCATTTTTTGGCTGGCAAAATTAGGCGATCAGTGACATTGAACGGCACTGGAAGTCTGAAAACTTTGCCTCAAAGTGCATTCATTTGGTCAGGGGCAGGCTTCATATTTGAATAAATAAAGATTTGAGAAGGTGTAGAGATGGGATCCATATCCAAGTTGATTCTTATTACTTTGCTATTGGTATTAGCCAATCCGATGAAAAACCGTCTATTGGCTCAAGAACCCCCTTGCTCAGAAGACCTCAAAATCATGGGTCGTGCCTTTATCCTAAACAAAGATACCGACCTTGTATGGCAAGACAACGACCTTGCTCTACTCGCTAATCCTGACGTCATCCAGTACGGAGCCTTGTTGAGGCCTTATACAAACGAGCAAGCGCGCATATATGATGTGACCGTTTCATCACCAGATAATTGCTTGGCGCTAAAAAGTCTTGAGAGCGCCGTGAGCACGGGCGAGTTTAGCGAACCATTTGAGCTCTCAATAGATTCTTCTGACCCTAATGATTTAAGCCAGTATTTCAATGGCCTTAACGTAAAGAGAATTGAAAGCCGGTTGCCTGTTGAATCCGTATCAAAGAAACTGATTAATACAAAATCGGGCCCAGTCTATTTGTTCAAATGGAAATTGAAAAAGGAATATCAGCCTCACCTCTCAGAAGAAGTCTCTTACACAATTGATGGTCAAACGGTCATTGTGGCCTTGAGATCTTCAAAAGATCATATTGAAAAAGCAGGCGATGAAGCTGAGCCGTCTGATGACACTGAAGATGCCATCATTGCCCCTCCTGCTAAATCAGAGCTCCCCAAATTTCGAATGCCTGTCGATGGATCCCCTTGGATCACTCGATTCTTTGGCCCGTACCTTTGGAGAAGCGGAGGCATCTATAATAAGCTTCCGTCGTTGGCACCCGATGTGGTCGATGCGATGTATGCGGCCTCGCCAAGACCAATTCCCGGACACAAGACAACACTCACGACTCTTAAAAAGTACTTTCAACGTCACACAGGTATCGACTTTAGCGTTCCAACGGGCACAAAAGTTTTTGCTCCATATAACGGAGTTGTCTATGCCGTGGGACATATGGGCTGCACAGGCAACACCGTCATTGTTGAGCATCTGCTGCCTGACTCATCGAGAATGTATTCAGTTTACTATCACCTTAAAGGCTACAATCAGATGGTTCAGGAGCCCAATGGCACTCCCAAATTGAAAACTCCTGGCGCCAAATACAAAAAGGGAACAAAGCTCGTCAACCTTAAGGTTGGACATAAAATCGAACAGGGAGAGGTTCTTGCCTTTTCTGGATTTACAGGAATCCCAGTGAGCTTTTCAAAGGGACGAAAATCCGGTTGCGTGCAAGGTCCGCATTTGCATTTCGAGCTCAAAAAACCTTTAACTCAAGATGATATCGCCGAAATAGAAAAATTCTCCAATCCAAATCAAAGAAAGAGATTCTCTCACTTTGTAGGTCAAACAGCTTTTGTTAATCCGTCCGAATTTATTCCTTATGTGGATGATGCCTGCTACCGCCGACGGCGCGCCGAACTTCGAAATGCAGTTCGACTTGAGAAGGCCATGGGTAAAAAGTATTTGCCCGTGATGACCGCCGGCCCTTGCAGTCAAAGAACGGAAATCAAAATTCGCGAAGAAATAGCCAGTGAGCTTAAATCTGAAGGGATCAGGCTTTTGCCGACTGATGAATCAACATTGCCAGCTTTGTATCAAGTCAAATCAAGTGATCAGATTGAACTCATATTCAGTGAGTTTGTTAAACCTACACAAACTCGTTCGGCAAGTGCAGGTCGTCCCCAGAACTCCACAGGTGTAACGACTTCCCTTCGGCCAATCAAAAGATCGAAATCAATGTCTAAGGCACCGCAAAAGTCGCAAACTTCTGGAGGTGGATCATGAAGTCTGTCATCGCTGTGGGACTATTCTTTATTTTTTCGATTGCATCCATAGTTGAAGCTCAGCCGCAGCTTGCAGCGCCTCAAACAACAGCACAAATTGATAACCTAGGCCTCACGCGGCCGTCGGGACGATTCAAAATGACAATCGATCCCTTTGCACTTTTATTTGGCGGGGTGAGCGTTGGAGTGGATTCTGACTTCGGGCCGTTGTGGTCTGGATCGGCAAATTACACTCAAGTAGGCGCAGGCGGTGGAAATGCACTTATGGCGTACGCCCTCAACTCGTTTAGGGTTTCTCTTCGCAGACACTTTCGCGGAAAATCCACAGGTTCTAGTTTTATGATGGGCCCTGAACTGGGTTACGCCTCGGCTCAAGGCGATGTGCTCTGGGTTAAAGGAAATAAAACCGGCCTCATGGCGGGAGCATATGCAGGCTTTCAATTCGCACTGACAGACTTTTACATGCAGCTTGGCGCCAGCGGAGGTGTTCTTCAGTCCTCTTGGTACGCCATCCCTGATCTTCGAGTCGGATGGCTATTCTAATATTTGAGCTTTTTTAATCTATTTAACCCAGCGAACTTTACAGGTAGCCTCTTTGATCGTCGCCACTTCTTTCGACCATCGTTCGCCAATGGCCATAGCTAACGCAGCCGGTTTAATTTGGAGATCTTGCAAGCATGAAGTCTTCACAGGCGTTCCTTCATTTGAGATGTTTATTGCAAAATGTATTAAACAGGAAACCGGCGAAGAAGTGGCAATGCTAATGCTGGCCTTGCCATCAAGCCAAAAAAGATCATCACCATCCCGTTGAATTTTTAAATCAGACCTTAATCTTTCAATTTCTTCTTTTACGATACAAGCCAATAACCGTTGTCTTGTGACGGCGAATTCAAGGTTTCGGCCAAATTCTTCGACAATAAAATGGAGCATGTGACTGCCGCGAATTTCCGATTTGGCCAACAGATCTTCGCCATCCACCATGTGATCAAAGCTCACCGAACATGGTCCCTCGAAAGCGATCATAGAATCGCCTAGAACGCCATGATTAAGGTAGGCATACAAAGAAACAAGCTGAGTTCCATCATAAGCGAGTTTGTTATCCAGAAACTTAAACTTCATGGCCGAAACTCCTTTAATCCTCGTGCTGATCGCTGGCAACTTTCACAGCGCCCGCACGGTTGAGAGCCGCTTTGATAGCAACTCCAAACATGAGCAAGATCCACACCCAATTCAAATGCTCTGCCCACCATTTGGGTTTTATTGAGCTGGGTCGTAAATGAAATGGCTTTAACTTGGCTCATTGTACTTAACTTGAAGGCAAGAGTTGTTTGATCCAAAAATGCTTGAGTGTTGTCTGGAAACGTAGCCGCTTCTTCAATATTAAATCCAGGAATCACCGCTTGGGCTCCCAGGCTTTCAGCAAAGCTCGCCGCAATATTGAGAAAGACGCCGTTTCGGTTTGGAACCCAGACAGCCTTCGCCGATTCATCGGCCTCTCGTTTATCATCTAGATTTTTGAGCTCAGGCATGGCCGATTCATTGTTAACTAGTGCGGTTTTGGTAATGGAGGCCAACCAAGGAATTTCGATGACTCGATGGGGGGCTTTAAGTTTTTCGCAAAAAAAACGGGCCGCTTGAATTTCATTCTTAGCCGCCCGTTGCCCGTAATCGAATGTTAAGGCGAGAGTGACCTCCCCTTTTTGTTTAGCCTCGTAGAGGTTTACAACAGAATCCAGTCCACCACTGAGCAAAACGACAAACTTCATGTTCCGGTTTTTTTAGTGGCTCTTCTGGTTTTTCTCTTGGTGAGTGGTTTAACTCTAGTGCGCACTTCCTTCACAATTTGATTAGCTTTCTTACGTGCTTCTTTCTCAAGATGTTGTAACTGGTCGGCTACGTGGTTGAGTCGATTAATAACGTGTTTAACTTGAGGATCCTTCATGAAGTCCTGAGATTTAACAAATTCCACGAGCCCCTCAACTCGCTTGACGATTTCACTGTGACTGAGATCCCTCTGAGCTCGTTTTGCAATGCCTTCGATTTGCTTCTGAGCAGTTGCGGCTCGGGAGCGGATCGTCTTCTTGATTTCTTCGACATCTAATGAAATTCGAGCCATGGTAGGCCTCCTTTAGTTTGAGACCCAGGAGATTAGCACAGAGCGTCTCAACCAACAAGATGGCAAATGTTAAGCTTTTATTGATGAAGGGGCCTAAGAGCGCGAATCATCAGCTGAATCCGACGAGAACCCTGCCAGTAATTCCATGAAGGCTCTACAATGGCCTCCATCTTTTCGCCTACTTGAACGTCAAATTTGCCCCTGGCAAAAAAGGCAATCCCTTCCATTCGAGCCGTTCGATCATTAAGGATGACTTTCAAATGCTGGTCTTTGAGCCATTTCGCCGATGTCACATACACTTGAGGGAGTCTAAAAAGCGGTTGCGGGTTTTCCACGCCAAACGGTCCTAAATGCTTGAGCCAATCCATAAAATTTTCGCTAAAGTCCTTAAGCTCAGCATCGACATCATAAGTTTCTCCACCCAAAATGGCGGTCGTCTCATTTTCCGAATAGTATTGAATGACCGAGCTTCTAAAATCGCTGAATTTATCGGCTTTCATGCTAAAACCAGCGGCCTGAGCATGGCCCCCAAATCGCTCCAAATGGGCGGATGCAAATGATAGGGCTTGGGGCAAAATGTGATGCTCCAGGCCTCGGGCACTTCCCGTTCCCTTTTGGTCCTGCCAAGCAACCACAAACGTGGGAAGCCCCGTGATACCGGCCACTTTTGTAGCGACGAGTCCGACTACTCCCGGATGTCCCGCAGCTCCGAAAACAGCGGCGGCTTGAGGATTTTCCTTATCCAACTGAGCAAGAACTTTTTCCTCAAGAACACTTTGAAGGTGTTTGCGTTGGGCATTGAGATTAACCACTTGTTCAGCCAACACCTCCGCTTGTCGGTAATCTTCGCACAAAAAGATATCTAGCGGTCTTAGACCCTGTTCGAGCCGACTAAGGGCATTGAGCTTCGGAGCCAAACTAAATCCGATATCATAACTATCTAGGCTGCGGTTTTCTAACGACAGACGGCGCACCAAAGCCTGAAGGCCAGGACGCTTAGTCTCCGCAAGTCGTTTGAGTCCCAATTTAACTAACGATCGATTCTCGCCCTTAAGCGGGACCATGTCACTGATCGTCCCAATAGTGAAAAAATCGAGCACCTCTCGCGGATCAAAATCCGTTACGCCCATGCGGTTCTTTATGGCCAGCAGGAGATAGAATCCAACTCCAACACCTGCAAGATGCTGAAGCTGAGATTCGCAGTCTCCCCTATTTGGGTTCACAACAGCCACACAATCGGGAAGAATAATTTCAGGCTGAGATCGAGGCAAATGATGGTCCGTGATAACAAGATCGAGCCCGAGTTCTTTCGCAAACGCCGCCTCTTCGATGGCTGTTATCCCGCAATCAACGCTGACAACCACCTGCGCACCGCGCTCGCGAATGGTCTTCAACGCGTCTTTATGGATTCCGTATCCTTCGGTAAATCTCGACGGTTGGTAGTACTGAACATTTTCAAAGCCCAACCCTTTTAATCCGTAATAAAGAAGTGCAACACCTGTACTTCCATCAAGATCATAGTCGCCATAGATGCAGATGGTTTCGCCGCTCATTCGGGCCAAAATCAATCGATCGACGGCTTCATCAATGTCCTTTAATGTAAAGGGACTAGCGAGTTTCGATAGCGATGGACTAAGAAATCCTCCCACCTCTTCTGAGCTTACATACCCGCGAGATTTTAATAATTTCCAAATGAGCGATGGCATCGGCATTGGCGGAGATTCAGCCAAAGGCGATATTCTACCCTCAGAACGGGATTTCCAGATTGGTTCCATCCCCTTACCCCTAATATCTGACTTAGGTTGCTAGCCGCCTGCGTCCAATCGACTCGATCCGTGCCAGACGCCGCTTTTCCATAAATACGACAAGCGAGTTTGCCACGAAGATCGTCGAGAACACGCTGATGACAAAACCAATCAACATGCAAAGGGCAAAGTCAGAAAGTACGGGCCCACCCAATAACCAAATGCTAACAACAACAAAAAGTGTGCAGATAACTGTCAATACCGTACGACCCAAGTTTAGGTTGATGGATTTATTGACGATCTTTTCAATCGGCCAATTTGAATTGGTTTTTGAATAATCGCGAATACGGTCATAAATAACGATCGTATCGTTACATGAATAGCCCGCAATGGTTAAAATTGAAGCAAGAGTGGTGAGATTAAACTCGCGACCCATTAAGACCCAAATTCCAAGGGTACTCACCATATCAAAGAGCAAAGCTCTCAAAATTCCAGGGGCGAATCGAAAATCAAATCTCAGAGCAATATAAATGACAATACCAAGACCGGCGTAAAACAAACTTAAAATAGCCGATTGTTTGAGCTTGCTACCTGCCTGTGGCCCAACCACATCGGCTCGTTTGATTTCGTATTGCCCAGCTTGAAGCTGAGCTGCGAGAGCCTTTTCAACTTGCTCAGAAACGCTCTTAATCTCGTTTGGCAGTGCTTGAATCTTAACCAAGAACTCGCTTTGCGCTTCTTCACCAATTTGAACAACGGTGGGGTCGTTGATACCACCTTTGCTTAGCTCTTCACGAACGCGATCAATTTTCCAATCATTCGGAACTCGAATATGAACTTCGGCGCCCCCAGTGAAGTCGATGCCATAATTGAGTCCCGGCTTAACCAACAATACGAGGCTAAGAAGCACAAACAGCGTCGACACGATCACAAACGGTCGGCTGATTTTAAGAAAATCAATTTCTAGGTTAGTTGGAATCAAGTGAAACATTCATTTCTCCTTAGATGCTCAAGCTCTTGAGTTCACCCTTTTTAAAAGCAATGTAACCATCAAAAATCAGCTTACAAACTGTGACAGCGGTAAAGAGCGTTGTCACAATGCCGATGAGCAGGGTGACAGCAAATCCCTTAATCGGACCTGTTCCAAACTGAAGCAAAATGATCGCGACAATGCCGTGGGTGATATTCGCGTCAAAAATACTGCTAAACGCTTTGTCAAATCCCGCCTCAATCGCGCGAGCCGGGCTCTTACCTTCTTGCAGCTCATCTCGAATTCGCTCAAAGATGATGACGTTACTATCAACAGCCATTCCAATTGTAAGCGCTAGGCCCGCAATTCCTGGCAATGTCAGTGTCGCATCTAGGCTCACAAGCGCTGCGAACGCAAAAAGTCCGTTGAGCATCAATGATAGAACGGCCACCAAACCACTGGCTCGATAGTAAAAGGACATAAAAATAAATATTAAGGCACAGCCCACAATTCCCGCTGTTAGCCCTTGGCGAATACTATCTTGCCCCAATGAGGGTCCGATAACCCGCTGCTCGACTAAATCGAGCTGAGCCGGCAAAGCCCCTGCTCGAAGAACAATGCTCAAATCCTTTGCTTCTTTCATCAACTCTTCATGATTGCCTTGACCCAATGTAATCTGCCCATTGGTAGAAATTTCGCTTTGAATGACAGGAGCCGAATAGACGACATTATCCAAAACAATAGCTAATCGCTTTTGCTTGTTTTCTCCCGTAACCTTTTTCATTGCCGCTGCACCGGCCGGATTCATTTGAAACTCGACAATGGGGCGACCGTAATCTTGATCGATATTCATACGAGCGTCTTGCAGATCGTTTCCAGTCACGTCGACTTTCTTGAAAAGCAAATACGGAACCCAGGTGGCAGGAACATTTGGGCCGGAGCCGCGAGAGGTTTTTTCAAACACAATCTCTGAGTCCTCAGGAATTTTTCCTTTTGCGAACTCATTAATTTTCTCGACGTACTCTGAAAACTTTTGTCCCTCTTTGTATTGGACGCCATGATCTTTTTCAATTGAAGCCACTAACGCGGCGATTTGTCCGCCTTGCATGGCCGAATCATTGACGATTTTAAATTCTAACTTAGCCGTTCGACCAATAAGTTGTTTAGCACGCTCAATTTCTCGCACTCCCGGGAGCTCAACGACAACCCGCTTGCTCCCTTGGCTCGAAATCCCCGGCTCAGTCACACCGAAAGTATCAATACGATTTCTGATAACTTCGATAGATTGTCGAACCGCATTGTCACGAATATCATTTCGATTGGTGAGGGTCAGTGCCAATTCCAACTCTCCGGCCTTCTCACCTAAGATGATCATATTCGGATAATAGTCTTTCAGTAGCGTCTTAATTTCACCCGTTTGCGCTGCTTCAAAAGTGAGAAACCCGCGTGGGTCATCTTCCTCGGAATAGGTCCCTAATCTCCATTGGCTCGGGAGTGCTTTACTTGTGGAAAGCACCTTAAGGGACTCTAGTTGGCGCTCCATGTTTTCCTTAAAGAGCTTTTTGATGTCAATTTCGAACACCATGTAGAGCCCACCTTGAAGATCGAGCCCTAAATTGACCTTCTTCTTGACGGGAAATTTTGATGTATCTGGATTCAAATTACTCAAAGTAGGATAAACGTACAAAACGCTTATCGTCGTGATGATCATCAAGATCCAAAACTTAGCCCACCAGATTCGCTTCATGGATTCCCCTCTTTAGCAAGTCCCGCAATTTGTGATTTTAAAATTCGAATTCTAACATTGTCAGCGATTTGCAGTGTAACAACACGATCGGTTGTTCCTGCAACTTCACCCAAAATCCCGCCTGAAGTGATTACTTGATCACCGCGCTTGATCCCCTCTAGGAGCTTTTGATGTTCTTTTTGCTTCTTGCCCTGAGGCCGAATAATCAAGAAGTAGAAAATCACAAACATCGCGGCGATCGGAAATACCATCTCCAAGACGGACGGTTGAGCCGGGGTCACGGCGCCTTGTTGTGCCCATGCAATTGAAATCATTTTGAAACTCCTCCAAAGCTTCGAAAGTCCCATTAAGCGGTTAAAGAATCAAGCTTGTTGCTAGGCGTTATCTTTGGAGTACAGGGCGAAACGCTCCGCGTAAAAGCTTTCCCAAGTTCCAATTTCAATGGAACGGCGTGCTTCGACCATGAGTTGATTATAAAAATGCAGATTGTGAGCGGTGTGCAGGCGACTGGCTAAGATTTCGTTATTCATAAATAGATGTCGCAAATAGGCTCTTGAGTAGTTTGCGCAAGTGTTGCATTGGCAACGAGGGTCAAGGGGCCGTGGGTCCGTCGTGTATTGAGCCTGCTTAATGGAAATAGTTCCTTCAGAAGTAAAGAGAGTGCCATTGCGGCCGTTGCGCGTCGGCATCACACAATCAAACATATCAATGCCAGAGTTAATTCCGATCAGGAGATCCAGTGGCGTGCCTACTCCCATCAAATAATGGGGCAAATGCTCTGGTAGCAAAGGCCCAAGCTTTCTTGTCAATTCGTGCATCATGGCGAGCGGCTCGCCAACACTTAATCCACCCAGAGCGATGCCATCGCAATCTAGCTTAGCCAATTCATTTATGGAATTTTGCCGCAGCTCCAGATGCATTCCGCCCTGGACAATCCCGAAAAACAAACTTTCACTGCGGGTCATTGCCAACCGTGAACGCTTTGCCCAGCGCATGGAGAGTTCCATGCTGTGTTGTGCGGTTTTTTCGTCAGCCGGATAGGGCGTACATTCATCAAAAGCCATGATGATATCGCTACCCAAGTCCATTTGGATTTGCATACTCGATTCAGGAGATAAAAAGCATTCGGCCCCGTCATAATGGGATTTAAACTTGACTCCCTCTTCCGACATCTTTCTTAAGCTCGAAAGACTGAAGACTTGAAAGCCGCCGCTATCAGTCAGAATTGAATTTTTCCAATTCATGAAACGATGAAGGCCGCCCAGTTCCTTGATTAGCTTTTCGCCTGGGCGCAAATGGAGGTGATAAGTATTTCCCAGAATAATTTCAAACCCGATTCTCTCAAGCTCTTCGGGCAACATGGCTTTGACAGTCGCCTTGGTTCCGACAGGCATAAATACAGGTGTTTGTACGGAACCATGGTGAGTCGCGAGCTCCCCTCGTCGCGCAAAGCCTTGCTTCTTGATTAATTTAAACTTCTTACTCATCGCCACACCGTTAAATCGCCGTAACTGAAAAGTCTAAATTTCTTTTCAATTGCATATTTGTAAACCTGCTTCACTTTTTCTACGGAGCTCCGGGCATCTTGGGTCGAGGCCGGAATGACTCGGCTTCCGAAAGCCGCTACCAACGCCAAGAGTGAGCTGCGCGGTTGGTGAAAGTTAGTGAGAAGGGCTTCAACAACTTGAAACTTATATCCCGGATGGATGAACAATTTCGTTTCGCCTCGAAACGGGGCAATCATAGGAATATTAGTGCCTCCAGTTCCTGAGCCCCAAACTGCCGACTCAAGAGCCCTTGCCACCGTGGTCCCACAAGCCCAAACGCATTTACCGGCGGCCTGAGTTTTAAGAATTGACTGACAAGTCTCTAGGCCCACCTCAACCACTTCTGAATGCAGTTCTAATTCTTTTAGTTTTCCTTCATCGAGTGGCATAAAGGTCCCAGCGCCAACATGAAGTGTAATGAATCGAATGTTAACTCCCGCTTTTTCCAACTCATCAAGATGGGCTTTTGTGAAATGCAGCCCTGCCGTGGGGGCAGCCACCGATCCCCAAGATTTTGCCCACGATGTTTGATAGCTTTCTTTGTCTTCAGATCGGGATTTGTCGGTACCTCTAAGTTCAGTAATGTACGGTGGTAAAGGCACTTCTCCAAATTCGTTCAGATACCCAATCGTATCCACCGGACTTGTGAACCGAATCGTGGTGATTCGGCCCGGGGTCATCACTTCGGCCTTTATCTGACCCGGAAGCTCAATGACCTTTCCTGCTTTTAAATTCATGTTTTTGGTCAAAACCTGCCAAACATGTCCGTTGTCAGTTTGGGAAAGGAAAAACACTTCGCCCTTTTTTCCGGATGGTCGATTGACAATAAGTCGGGCCGGCAACACTCGAGTCTCATTGAGCACTAAAGTATCGCCGGATTTAAATAGGCTTAAAAAGCGACTCCAATTGATTTCCTCATACACCGGTCGATCGCGGGAAACTAATAATATGCGAGATGTCCCTTTCGAAACTGGAGATAAGGCGACGAGCTCATCGGGATATTCAAATTCTAGATCAGAGGTTTCTAACATCCGAGTTCACTAATACGGCCTGGGGGTAATAGTACTTTAAAATTTTGCGGAAATCCTTCCCACTCAGGGCTTGCTTGCGCGCTCCCCATTGGCAAAGTCCGCTCCCATGGCCGAATCCATGCCCTCTAAATACAATAAATTCGCCAGAATTTTGCACTGTAAAGAATGTACTACGAAGCTTTCCATACCCTAGTTTTGACCTCAGATCGTTCCCCGTAATCATATTGGCCGTCGAGCGCGACGTAACCGCCAATAAAGCCACCCGCCCGCTTCCAGTTCGGGTCACCACGCGAAGTGCTAAGTCCGAAGGGCTTGTCCCATTGAGCTCGGGGTAAAGTGATTGAAATTCGAGTTTGCTGACTTTTAGCTCCCAATGGTCGGAGGGGTTGCCTTTGCAAAACGGGTCCGCAACACTTTGAAGGTCCACTGAATCTGACCCACCCCAAACATCGGACGAGCGCTCCGTGTGCCCGCCGCATGCGGAATGATAATAGGCTTTAAGCACTTTTCCGGATTTAGACAAAACCATCCCTTTGGTCGACTCCACTGCGGTTTTCAGCTTCTCCAAATTGGGATGAAGTTCTGGGTGGCGATACACTTGATCGACGGTGGTTGACTCGACGTCATACCCACTCATGAGGCGCGATTGCATTTGAGCTAACACGTAAGAGCGCGCCGCGACTGCTTGCGCCTTAAGAGCTTCAATGGGCCAAGACGTTGGCATTTCCCCTTCAAGTACTCCCATGACGTACTTTTCAAGACTTATAAGCACGATCGCTTCAAGGCGATCTTGAGTTCGCTTTAATAAAATCGGCGACGGCAATTTTTGATTGTTGATTTGGATTTCGCCTGATTCCGATTCGAGCATCACCTCTGAGTCAGCGAGACGGTGGCTAGAACCCTTTAAGTCCTTTGCCACTAAAGAGGACATTTGCTTCATGAGCACCAGCTCTCGCACGCCATTGTAAGCCACGGGCCTTAACACACGCTTCGAAGGCGTAGCCAAAGTTAAACCTTCAGCCTGGACTTTTACCGGAAACTCCACTGACTTTATGCGCATTCGGATACGAGGCGGCTCATCGACGATCAGCAGTTCTTGGTCAACGGCACCAAAAGCCAGAGCGGACTGAAGCATCCCAATCAAGACGATAAACGCGGTCAACTTCACCCCCATCCTTGGTAGGAAACAGTTATTCAATTAGATCTTGATTGGAGAAATCTGACTAGGTGACCTTAGGTCTAGGCAGGCCCAGTTGCTCCATAACAATCTGAAGGTCTTGCCAAACGGTCTTTTTTTCTTTTGGATTTCTCAACAGATAGCTGGGATGAAATGTGGCCAGGACTTTGATCCCGTTTTTTTCAACGAGCTGGCCGCGGCATTCTGAAATCTTTTTTGTCGTTGCTAAGAGCGTTTGAGCCGCCACAGCGCCCAACGCAACCACGATTTTTGGATTCACGAGTTTGATCTGCAAATTTAAAAATCTTCCGCACTCAACGACTTCTTCGGGTTTTGGAGTTCTATTCTCTGGCGGACGACATTTAACTATATTTGCCAAATAAACTTGGTCACGGGTTAAACCCATGGCCTCAATCATCTTGGTCAACAGCTGACCCGACGGTCCCACAAATGGGATTCCGACCCGGTCTTCATCTTCCCCTGGAGCTTCTCCAATGAACATGATTGGAGAATTTTTTGGTCCAGTTCCGAAGACTGACTTGGTTCGAGTTGAACCTAACGGACATCGCTGACAGTTCTCCGCCTCACCTTGTAAGTCGCTCAGGGAAGGCGTTTCTGCCAATTCACCACTCTCTGCGACGGGAACGTCCTGGGAAAATTCTGCCGGTCCCGGCAAGAAATTCCGGATTCCTAGAACTTCACGAAAAAAGTTAAGATGGTCTTTTAGCTCTTCACTCATATTACTCAAGTTTCACGTTACCTCTCCGATGAAGAGGGTGTCAGTCAGGAGGACAGACACATGGATATCACAAATTTAAATAAGAGCTATATGATTCCCGAAGTTCCACGAGAAGATTTCGTGGAATACCTCGAAACATGCTGCATCTGCGGCTCCAAGCTTCGGTTTACCCACCAAACCGACTACTTGCAACTGCAAGTACAAGAAGAAGCCCGATGTCCAGATTGCGGCATTCGTAACAAAACGACTAACTACACATTACAGTAATCATTCGAGATTTTGGGCCTGCTCATCGGTTTCAGAAAGCTGAAGCAAAATGCGCTCAGCTAAAACCCGATTGAACCCGGGAACTTCTGCAATAGCTTCGGCAGTGGCCGTGCGTATTTGATCAATTGACTCGAACTTCTTAAGAAGGGCTTTCTTTCGCTTTTCACCAAGGCCAACGACATAATCCAATTCGCTCTCAAGACTTTTATTCTCTCGCAAATGACGATGATAGGTGATGGCAAAACGATGGGCTTCGTCTCTTATTCCAGTCAAGATATGAAGTGCCTCCGAATTTTTTGCGAAAACCACAGGGTTTTGCCGTTCGGGCAAAAATACTCGCTCCTCGGTGCCTTTGACATCTTTATCGCTAAAGCGACCCTGAGTTCTTGCTTTAGCGAGCCCACAAACGGGTATCGTTTTACCCATCTCCGCTAAAACTTCAATGGCCACAGACAGCTGCCCGCGCCCACCGTCAACCACCAGAAGGTGAGGATCATCAAGCTCTTCGTGCTTAAAACGCCTCGATAAAACCTCTTTCATCATGGCGAAATCGTTTTGACCCTGAACTGATTTTATTTTGTAGCGTCGATAGTCGTCCTTAAGTGGGACGCCACCTTCGAAAACCACCTGACTTGCAACGGCTTCATCACCTTGAAAATTAGAAATATCATAGCACTCAATGCGAATGGGAAGACTTGGCAAATTCAGTTTCGCTTTTATCTCTTCAAGCCCTTGATTCTTCTTTTCGCTTTTTGAAACATAGGTTTTAAAATGATTTGTCGCATTGGCATGGGCCATTTCAATCAGCTGAGCTCCATCCTTACTGGTTGGAAATCTCACCAAGACTTCACGACCCGATCTCTCAAAAAGCACCTGACCCAAAAGTTTATTCAGGTCTTTTCCCAGATCCACCGGTACCAAAACCTCATCTGGAATGACATTTTCAGCGTAGTACTGATTGATAAAGCTCACCAGCCAATCTTGAACGCTTTCATCAGGCGATTGAGGATTAAGTAGGGGCACAAAATGGGGCTGACTTCCAAGGACCTTTCCCTGTCTGACGTGAAGCACTTCGATGGTGCATCCTCTATCGTCGCCGTCAAAACCAATGGCATCCTGGTCCTTTTCTCGCATCGAATCGATCACCGATTGCTTTTGCAGAATGGACTTTAGCGAATTAATCGAATCACGCAGCTTTGCCGCATATTCAAACTGCTCCTGATCTGCAGCGACCTTCATTCTCTTTTCAATTTGCTTGACGAGTTGCTTATCGCGACCTCTCAAAAATAGGATCGCGCCCTCAAGCTCCTCACGGTATTGCGACTCATCAACCAGCGCCACACAAGGAGCCGTGCAGTGACCAATCTGGTGTGTGAGACACGGACGCGTCCGATTTTTCATGAAATGATCTGCGCAATCGCGAATGCGGAAGGTGCGATTCAAAAATCTAATGGTCTCCCAAACCTGAAGCCCAGAAGTAAACGGACCGAAATACTGGGAACCGTCTCTTTTAACTTTCCTGGCCAAATAGAGCCTGGGAAATTTATCGGTCATACTCACTCGAATGTAGGGATAGGATTTATCGTCCTTGAGCAGGATATTGTATTTTGGACGATGCTTTTTTATCAGCGAGGCCTCTAAGAGTAATGCCTCTACTTCCGTTCTAGTGACTATGTACTCGATTCGATCGATATGACTGACAAGGTGATAAGTTTTGACACTTTGTTCAGTATTGTTGAAATAGCTGCGCACTCGATTCTTAAGCGATTTAGCTTTTCCGACATAAATGATCTTCTCAGCGACGTTTTTCATCAAATAAACGCCAGGATCTCCCGGAAATCTTGAAACGAGCTCCTTAAGCTCAGTAACTTTTTGATTGAGTTTTGAGGCGTTAAGCTTCGCCATAGGTTACGTTTCCGATTCGCCTTCGCCCAGGGTCACCGCCGCGCGCATTTGAAGCTCTTGTAACTCCAGTCGCTTGATTTCATCGCGGATATTCGCCGCTTCCTCAAACTCGAGTTTTTCCGATGCCTTTTTCATGGCTTTGCGAAGTTTCACAATCTGTTTGGATATAGACTCTGGATCCACTGCATACAAAGTTTTTGGACTTGAGGCCTTCGAGGTTTTTGAGACTTTTTGGGTCGCGGTCGGTTCAAAGTACGGGGCGTCTGCCGAATAAATATCCTGGGTGCTTTGTGCGATGGCCTTTTTTATAGACTGAGGAGTAATGGAATGCTCTTCGTTATATTTCTTTTGAATTTCACGACGACGATTTGTTTCAGTAATGGCCTTATTCATTGAATCGGTCATTTTGTCAGCATAAAGAATGACTTTGCCATTAAGGTTTCGTGCTGCCCGCCCAATTGTTTGTATTAAAGAACGCTCCGATCTCAAAAACCCCTCTTTATCCGCATCCAAGATGGTCACAAGACTCACTTCAGGAATATCAAGTCCCTCGCGAAGCAAGTTAATGCCAACCAAAACATCGAAAACTCCAAGTCTTAGATCCCTGATAATCTGCGATCGCTCCAAAGTTTCCACGTCACTATGAAGATACTTTACTTTGACGCCTGCGCCTTGCAAATACTCAGTCAAGTCCTCGGCCATGCGTTTGGTCAAGGTCGTTACCAGAACTCTTTCACCCAACTGAACACGCGCTTTGGCTTCCTTTAAAAGGTCATCCACTTGAAATTTAGCTCCGCGAACTTCGACCTCTGGGTCAATCAACCCGGTGGGACGAATGATCTGCTCAACAATGAGACCTTGGCTGCGCTTGAGTTCATATGCCCCAGGTGTTGCCGAGACGTAAATCACCTTATCCATCAGCTTTTCAAATTCTTCGAAATTGAGAGGTCTATTATCCAACGCACTCGGTAGGCGAAACCCGTGCTCAACAAGAGTCATTTTTCTCGAACGATCGCCACGGTACATTCCACCCACTTGAGGTACGGTTACGTGACTCTCATCAATAAACATGAGGTAATCTTTTGGAAAATACTCAATCAAGGTGGGGGGAGCTTCGCCCGGTTTACGCCCCGTAAAATGTCGCGAATAGTTTTCAATGCCGGGACAAAACCCAATCTCCTCGATCATTTCGATGTCATAATAAGTTCGTTGCTCAAGTCTTTGGGCCTCTACTAATTTCATTTGCCCTTTGAGTTCCTTAAGCCGTTCACGTAGCTCCTCTTGAATTGTCAAAATCGCTCTTTTACTTCTATTTTGATCCGTTACGTAGTGACTCCCCGGATATATGGTCACTCTTTCCAGCTTTTGAAGCGTAACCCCACGGAGAGGGTCAACGACACTTAGGTTTTCTACATAGTCTCCAAAAAACTCTACCCTCACGGCTCTTGCATCTTCATAGGGCGGGAATATCTCCACCACGTCTCCGCGAACGCGAAACGTTCCCCGATGAAAATCCACATCGTTTCGATTGTATTGCATATCCACAAGCCGTCGCAATAACTCGTCACGCTTCAAGTCGCGCCCGACCTCAATAACTACAAGCATCCCTTCGTAGGCTTCAGGACTTCCAAGTCCGTAGATACATGAAACACTGGCCACGATAATAACATCGGTTCGGTCAAACAAAGAACGTGTTGCCGAATGGCGCATGCGATCGATCTGCTCATTGATTGAAGAGTCCTTTTCAATGAACGTATCAGTGCTCGGTATGTAGGCTTCAGGCTGATAGTAGTCGTAATAACTTACGAAATATTCAACAGCGTTGAGGGGAAAGAGCTGCTTGAACTCAGCATAAAGCTGACCAGCCAGAGTTTTATTGGGTGCTAAAATGATTGCAGGCCGCCCCATGCGTGCAATGGTGTGGGCCATTGTAAATGTTTTTCCTGAGCCAGTTACACCCAAGAGCACTTGATGCTTTTGCCCGTGTTTTAAATTCTCAACGATCTGATCAATGGCCCTGGGTTGGTCGCCTTGTGGTTTATAGTCAGTAACGAGTTGAAATGGCCGACTCTCTCGAATCTTCTTTGAAATCTCAAATGGCGGGTTTATTTCTTCACTTCCCATTCGCAGCCTTCCTGGGAATCGCGAACTTCAATTCCAAGCCTACTCAGTTCATCCCTCAACGAATCGCTCGTCGCAAAGTCCTTTGCCAAACGAGCCTTCCATCGCAAGTCCACTTTGCTTTGAATCTCTGCTCGCTGTAGACCCTTTTCATTCAAAAGCAAATCATCCAGTGAGTTTAAAAAAATCTCAGGTTCCTTCTCAAAAAGACTGAGTAGTCCACCAACATCCCTTATTTTTTCGATAAATAAACGACATGAGTTAGCTAATTCAATTGATGGTTTGATCCCTGGCTTCAATATGGCATTAAAACTTCTCACCAAATTAAAGATCTCAGCAAAGATTTCTGGCGTGTTAAAATCATCCTCACTGGCCTTTTGAGCCATTGGCCAAAGTTCACCGGCCTTCACGGCGAACACCTTATCGTCCAACGTTTTGCCCACAGACTCCCCGCGCAAACCCTGGGTTTCGCATCGCTTGAGCTGCCGATTGGCTTGCGCAAGCGCAGAATAAACTCTTGCCAACCCATGAATAGAGTGGCTGATCACATTATCAGAGAAATCCGACGGCGAACGATAGTGAGATGACAAAATCAAAAATTTTAAAATTTCGCCGTTATACCTTGTTAAAAAATTGCGGGCCGTAAAGATATTGCCCAGACTTTTGGACATTTTCTCTTTACCCATATTTATGAAGTTATTGTGCATCCAATAGTTTACGAATGGCTTTCCGTTTCCTGATTCACTTTGAGCAATTTCATTTTCATGGTGCGGAAAGATCAAATCAATACCCCCACCATGAATGTCAAAGGTGTCGCCCAAGTACTTTTTCGCCATTGCTGAGCACTCAATATGCCAACCTGGCCGGCCCTTTCCCCACGGACTTTCCCAAAATGGCTCTCCAGGCTTCGCCGGTTTCCAGAGGCTGAAGTCGAGAGGATTTTTCTTTTTTTCGCCTATTTCGACACGGGCGCCGGCTTGAAGTTCATCAATGTTCTTATGTGAAAGTTTGCCATAATCCTTGATCTTACTCACGCTGCAGAAAACTTCGCCATCAACCACATAACCTGCCCCACTTGATATGATATTTTCAATCAACTTAATGATTTCATCCATGTGGGTGGTGACTCGGGGATTAAAAGTGGCAGATTTTAGACCAACTCCGGCAAAGTCTTTTTCGAACTCTTTTATATACCTCTGAGCGATTTCGTCAGAAGTAGTTTTTTCCTCGTTTGCTGCCTTGATAATTTTATCGTCAACATCGGTGTAATTGTAGACGTAGGTCACTTTTTGGCCGGTACGCTCAAAAAAATTCCTCACGTAGTTAAAAAATATCGGCCCACGAAAATTGCCGACATGAACAAGATTGTATACGGTTGGCCCGCACACGTACATTTTGACGTGACCCGGCTCTAACGGTCTAAATTCTTCCTTCTTCTGGGATAATGTATTGTAAATCTTAAGTCCCAAGACTCACCTCAACTCATTTTAGAAAGAACTTTTTGCGCCCGATTAATCAGACTTTCTCTGAAAAGCAAAGGAATCAAAAGTTTAAGCTCTGTACCATGAGGTTTACCCACGATCGCCACTCGAAGAGCTTGGAAAAATTCCTTTCCCTTGACCTGACATTCTAGTTGGATGTCCTTTTGAAGCTGAGTGAACTCCTCTTCAGTCAGAGCGGACTGAGGATTGCCCTTTTTCAGTTCTGAAATCCAAACTTCAATGACTCGTTTAGTAGTAGGCCAACCCAATACGGGCGCTGCTTCTTCTCCCACTGAAAATCCACTGTCTGAAAGTGGGTGAAATAAGGGAACACAATCAACCAACGTTTCCATTGATGTCTTAAAAGCCGCAACCGCCGACTTAATCCAAGCTTCTGAACTTGTCGAGAAATCCAACCCATGTTTTTTCAAAATGGGTTCAATCATTTTCCAAAGTTCCAGTTCATCCATGGCGCGAAGATATTGCGAATTCATCCACTTAAGCTTTACCCCATCAAAAACAGCAGGCGCCGAGTTAATGCGGTCGGTTCCGAATAAAGCTACCATTTCATTGAGCGGCAAAATTTCACGATGATCTGGTGAACTCCACCCAAGAAGCGCAATGTAATTGTTAATCGCTTCTTTTAAATATCCATTTTCTTTATAGTCATTTACACTCGTAGCACCGTGTCGCTTTGATAACTTTTGTTTATCTGGGCCCAGAACCACCGACATGTGGCCAAAATCCGGCGGCGTCCATCCATAGGCTTCGTAAAGCATCAACTGCCTAACTGTATTTGAGAGATGCTCTTCTGCTCGCAGAACATGAGAAATTTCCATTAAATGATCATCAATGACACAACAGAAATTATAAACCGGCATTCCCCCTGTACGAAGAATCACGAAGTCACCAACCATGCCTTCTTGAAATTCAATTTCGCCACGGATCAAATCCTTGAGTTTGTAAGCTTTTGGATTTTTTATCCAAAAACGGACAGCCCCTTTTTCTCCTTGGGCCAAACGCTTCTGGGCATCTTGTGGCGAAATGGCTCGGCACTTACCGTCATAGTGAGGCGGTCGACCTGATGCCAATGCTAGCTTTTTCTTTTCCTCAAGTTCGGCGTCCGTACAAAAGCAGTAATAAGCATGACCCTTATTTAACAAAACTTGAGCGTGCTCGGCATAGATGCTCATGCGTTCACTTTGACGATAAGGGCCAAATGAACCAACCGAAGGCGTCTCCAAACCAAGTCCCGGACCTTCATCCCAAGGTAGTCCAAGCCATGCCATGTCTTGCTTTTGCATTTCTTCAAATTCTCGAGTGCTGCGGGCCGTATCGGTGTCTTCCACTCTCAAAATCATGGCGCCCCCATGATGACGAGCAAAGAGCCAATTAAACAAAAATGTTCTCGCTCCACCCACATGAAGGTAACCGGTAGGAGATGGTGCGAATCGAACTCTAACGGGTCGACTCATTTTCAAAGTCCTCTCTCTCGTAATAACACGACAGCTTGACAAAAAATTCCCTCAGCGCGACCGATAGCCCCGAGCCCTTCGCAAGTTGTTGCCTTAATTCCAATATTTTGAGCTGGGACGTTTAAAACGCGGCCAATATTCTGAACCATTTCAGACGTATATCTCATGATCTTGGGCTCTTCTGCCATGACGACCATATCTGCATTGACAATAGAAAAGCCCTTTTCCCAAACAAGCTGGGCGACCTCTGCTAATATTTCAAGACTCGAGCGATTCTTGTTTTTCTTATCTCCAGGAAAGTACTTCCCAAGGTCCCCAAGCGCGCAAGCTCCTAACAACGCATCAGACAGCGCGTGAAGAAGCGCATCCGCATCTGAATGCCCATCAAGTCCCTTGTCGTGCGGAATAACAACTCCGCCTAACACAAGATCTCTTCCTTTTTTAAAGGGATGGATATCGCTCCCTAAGCCAATTCGAAACACGCTGTCGGTCCTCTGGATAAGTTACTTTGACATTATCATGGCTTCCTTCAACCACAACGACCTTGTACCCCATTTTTTCAATGAGGCAAGCGTCATCAGGCGCATTGAAACCCTTATGAAGCTCAAGCGCTCGAGAAAGAATATCCACTCTTATAAGCTGGGGCGTTTGAATCGTATAAAGATCTTCCCTATTAAGCGTCTCGGAAACAATTGGCCCTGCGCCATTTTTCTTAACGCGCTTAATAGTTTCACGAACCGGCAATCCCGGAATGACGGCTCCAACTCCAAGGCTCTCGGCATTTGATTTCGATGCCCAGAGTCTATTCAGAAGCTCCTCGTTTACGGCCGGTCGAGCGGCGTCATGAACAAAGACCCAAGAAGCCTGAGAATTTAGGGCACGCAGTCCATTTTCGACTGACTCTTGCCGAACGGCTCCTCCAGGGCAAACCAGTATGCGATCTTGATTGATTAAAATGGAAAGACTCTCTTTGAACGCAGCCACCCAGACCTCAGGAACCACGACGCAAATTCGACCCGCATGCTCCCAAGAGGCAAAGACTTCAAGTGACCAAAGCACCAAGGGCTTGCCGTGGATGGGTTCAAACTGTTTTGGCAGCTCTCCGCCAAAGCGAGTTCCGCTTCCTCCAGCTACTATGATGATGTCACAATTTTCACTCATTACGTCTTCTTCAAATAAAAAACGGAGCGTTTTACCGCTCCGTTTTGAGTCGAACCTCTCTCTTGATTCTTAAGCCTCTTCAGCGGCAGCCTGGGGTTGGTCGAGTCCGAAGATATCCTTCACTTCGTCTTCGACCTTCTTTTCATTGATTCGTTTAGCAAGAGCTAATTCTTTAATAAGTAAGCTTCGCGCCGTATCTAACATTTTGCGCTCACCAAAACTTAATTCCTTATCAACCTTAAGCAAGAAAAGATCTCTCAAAACCTCTGCAATTTCGTAGATGCTTCCGGTTTTAATCTTTTCCATATACTCGCGATAACGGCGATTCCAAGTTTGGTTATCAATCTTAATATTTTTCTTACGAAGAATCTTAAAAACTTCGTTCGCTTCTTTTTTCGAGATGATGGCTCGAAGACCTACGCTTTCCACGTTTTCCTTAGGAACCATGATCTTCATTCCGTTATCCAGACTCTTGATCGAATAAAATGTCTGCTTTTTTCCAAAGATTTCTTTGGTCTCAATGGCCGTAACAACGCCTACGCCATGTCCTGGGTAAACCGCATTATCACCCACTTTAAAAGATGCCATTAAGAGTTCCTCCTGAATGAAAAGCTTCTAAACGCATTGCGCCAAATTCTTTGGCGAGCGATCGGACTTTTATATCACGAGTGACGATAATCGTCAACGCACCGGGAACAAAGTAAAAGGCGACCCCTTTAAAGAGGTCGCCTGAAGAAAAAACCGTGAAATAATTTCTTAGTTGAGAGTGAACACTAAGGCATAGGGTTGGGCATTTGTATCAGGTCGCCCAACGGGAACGTTTTGCGCCGAGATTCGAACAGTGTACTCGCCATCATGGGGAGCCACCATTTCAATCATTTCCGTATTGTTCACCTTGTCTGGTGCCTTCAAGCGATTCGGGAAGAAAGTGTCTCCCCCTTGATCAACAACACTTAAATCTAAATCGTTAACCAAAGCTTGAGCCGCTCCAGCAGATCCGGGAGCATCGGTGTACACCAAAGTCACTTGGATCTTTTGGCCCTGCTTTGCATAAAACTGGTAGTTTCTCATTCCACCGGTTGCAAGACCTTCGCGCTCATCGATCAAGTTCTCTCTCTTGAGAGTGACCATTTTTTCCAAATCGACGCGACCGAAACCTTCATTGGTATTTGGACGCGGGGTTTGGAACTCTTGCCCTTTTCCAAAACCAAATTGGCCCGGGAAAAGATCAAATGCCGTATGCAGCATCGACGCCTTTAAAAGCGCCGCACTGGGGCGGGTCACACCAATGGATTGGAGGTACTCGCGCGATACAGCAGCGGCTCCAGAAGTCAACGGCGTTGCCATCGAAGTTCCACCGGCATAGGCATAGTGTTGATTGTAAGCACCCCAAAGTTTGCTGGAGCGCTTATGCTGCGACTGGAGAGAAACGATGTTCGTTCCTGGCGCCACGATTTCTGGCTTGATTCGTCCATCGCGCGTCGGACCTACGCTGCTAAATGCTGCCATCCCGCCAGGATTATCAGACAGACGACTTGAAGCCAGTGGTTCAACGCCCCACTTTCGTGCCCCGTCACGTAGTCCCTTCATTTGTTCTTGGATTCCACCAAAATTTGCCAAGTTTTTGCTCGCTCCTACAGTCAGAACATTCTTGGCGGTTCCGGGGCTGCTCACGCTACCCGGATCGATATGCCCGTCGCGATCAAGATCTTGTCCGCTATTTCCCGCAGCAAAAACGATTAGCAAATCTGGATTGTTCCAGGCCACATCGTCAACTTTTGATGACATCATGTCGTAGCTTCCAAGGTCTCGCGCCGCACCCCAGCTATTGGAGTGAACTGTTGCGCCTTTTTCGACATGGGCTTTGACGAAGAGCTTATTGAAATCCGGTGTAATAAAAATATTGTTCAGTAGAGCATTCCATAAATGTTCGAACACGAGTTTAGCACCGTAAGCGCCACCCCGGATGCGCCCTCCTGAAAGTGCCCCGTTTCCGACAACAGACCCCGAGACGTGGGTTCCGTGCCCTTGAGGATCCGACCAGCGTGGCAAATTCCATTTTTGGAAGGCCGTAATTCCAAAAAACCCTAATGCGTAAACAGAATCCAACTGCCCTTGAAAATCTTTAAGAAGCAATTGAGAATTCCCAACGTCAAGACCGGTGTCGGCCACGGCAACTTTTTGTCCTTGCCCACTGAGACCTCGCGCGTATGCCGCATCGAAGTTCATAAGCTTGGTTCCGGACTCATAACCCGTGAGATCCGAATAATCACCCTTAGGTTGCGCACCCTTAGAAGGCTTCTTGCCTTGAGTGTCGTCATTTTCGAACAAAAAGTTTGTCAGTCGCGGAGCGGGCTCAACAAACTCCACACCTTCTAGATTGGCAATAGCCTTAGCCGCCGATCCATTGGCGTCGACAAGAAACATTTCGGGAGCTACTTTTTCGATTCTTAGATCCAGAGCAAAAAGTTTGGCTGCCGAATATAACGAATCAATGGGCGCATCTTTAAATGCCCGTACCAAAACCGCTTGGCGCTGGGAATTGTATTTAAAGTGCTCCGACAATCGGAGTCGCACCGAATATGGCACCACGGCGCGCACGTTAGCCTGCGCATTGAGAGCAGCCCATTGATAAGTCTCGGTGACCCGAACAATAAAAGCGTCATCGGGAACATAGGTATGAAACTTAATTCCTGCGCGCTCGAGTCTTTGCTTCTGAACGGGCCGAACCGGTTCAGTAAATTGAACTATATAATACTGTCGCCCTGCGGTTGGCGCGAAACGGGTCCCCCATGCTTCGGTTCCACTAAGTTTCTGATTGATGGATTGATCATTGAGACGAAGTGTTTCAGTTTTGAACTTGATGACCTCGCCTGCTGACAGCGTAGAGGCCGTTAAAAGCACCCCCAGAAAAGCAAAATCCCTTGCCCTCATTATTCCCCCTTCATTAGGAGCCTGAAATAGCGCTCGGTTGTGAGGATTAAGTAGATCGACCCTCCAGACCTTCGTCAAGACTAAGGTCTAGAATATTTTCACGTTTTTTACAGACAACTTAAGATATTGATTTTCTTATGATTTTTTCTTGCGTGAAGCATGAATTATCGATAAATCTCCAGAAAATTTTCCTTGGGGGAGGAATCATGGGGACAAGAAATTCATTAATTTTACTCTCAGTGCTTCTCGCAACCAATTTGGCTCAAGCGAAACAAACCCAAAATGGAACTAGTTTGAGCTGCGCCAACAATCCTCAAGCACTGGTCGTAAAGTGCAAAGTCACTGAATCAACCGGACTCAGTCTTGGAGATGAAGTTGGCCTTTGCCAAAGCGAGGACGGCGAATTTTCAATTGCTCTTTCAAATAGCGAACAAGAAGATGTCTTTCCTGCCGAACTCATCCCCGTTCCAAGTGATGTGGACCTTCAGTTTCGGGCCGTTGTGGGAAAATCGTATATCCAACTCTCTGTGGTCAAAAGCCGGGGACCCTTTAACTCAAGTCTAGTCATTCATAACTACGACGGTAATACGACTGACTGGGGTTCCATGTCGCAGCTTCGTTGCAAGTCGAACTAACCAATTTGAGCAAATAATAGTGCGGGTCGCCTTCCCTGCAGGATGGCGTTTTTAAGCTTTAAGTTTTCTGCTTTCTTAAGTTCTGGATCGGTCTCAATGACTTTGAATGCCGCTTTTCGAGCCAATGCCAGAAGCTCAACGTCACGAACTAGATTTGCCAACCTAAACCCTGGCAATCCCGATTGTCGGGTCCCCATAAACTCTCCCGGTCCGCGAATGAGAAGATCTTCTTCGGCAATTCGAAACCCGTCTTGAGTTTGTTCCATAACTGAAAGTCGCTTTTTCCCTTCATCGGAAAGTGCGTAACCCGATATCAAAATACAATAGCTCTTATGAGAACCTCGGCCAACACGCCCTCGTAGCTGATGAAGTTGAGCTAGGCCAAATCGCTCTGCGTGTTCAATGACCATGACCGTGGCATTGGGGACGTCGACGCCGACTTCGACAACGGTAGTGGAGACCAAAACGTGAATCTCTCCTCGCTTGAATCGTCCCATTAACTCTTCTTTTTCTTGAGGCTTCAGTCGGCCGTGCACAAGACCCACTGTGTAGGGTTTTAGCTCTTCAGTGAGTTGAGCAGCGGCATCCGTTGCGTTTTGAAGATCCATTTTTTCGGTTTCTTCTACCAATGGATAAATCACATAGGCTTGACGGCCCTTGCCTATTTGATCGCGCACAAAATCGAAGACCTGTTTTTTCTTATTGTCGTGAACCACTCGCGTCGTGATGGGAATTCGGCCCTGGGGTAATTCCTTAATCACACTGACGTCAAGATCACCATACACGCTCATAGCTAACGTTCGCGGAATGGGCGTTGCCGTCATGATAAGCATATGGGGATGCCCACCCTTTTGCTTGAGTTGCGCCCGTTGTTTCACACCAAAACGATGCTGTTCATCGATAACGACAAGTCCTAAATTTTTAAAACTCACATTTTCTTGAATCAAGGCGTGCGTTCCAATAACAAGTTGAATATTCCCCGATTCGACTTCATCTCTCATCTTTTGAGATTCTTTTTCTTTGAGTCCTCCCGACAAAAAGCCCAACTTGATTCCCAAATGGCTAAAAATTTCTTGGGCTTTTTTGAAATGCTGTTCAGCCAAAATTTCCGTTGGAGCCATAATGGCGACCTGAAAACCGTTATCAAGAACCAGTGCTGCTGACAAAAATGAAACGATGGTTTTTCCACATCCAACATCACCTTGCACAAGCCGGTGCATCGGATGAGGTTTCAATAGATCCCCCGTAATTTCAGCCAAGCAGCTTTCTTGACCATCGGTAAGTTTAAAAGGCAGGTCGGCACGAATCTTTTGGGCTAATCCAGCCACTGGCTTCATCTGAAACCCTTTTTCTTTGATGGCACTTACTTTTGACCGAGCCAAAAGCAACTCCATCCAAAAAAATTCTTCAAAAATAAGGCGACGATGGTGGGGCGTTCGAAATTGTTGCCATGTTGTCACGTCTTCTTCACCTGGCTGATGAACTTTCATCAGCGATTCATTTAATGGAGGCAAATCAAAATCTTTCAAAATCCACTCAGGCAATGTTTCTTCAACCAACCCACCCGCATCGCCAATCACCGTTCCGACTATGCGACGAATGAGCTTTTGATTTAACCCTTCTGTTTCTGAATAAATGGGAAGCAATCCCGATTCGACTTCCTCGCTATCACCTTCGGTCAATCGCACCTCGGGGTGATGAATCTCAGTGACCCCACGGTAATTTTTAACTTCACCGGTTACTCGCACCTGAGAGCCTGGAGTAAAAGCTTTGAAATAGTCCTTAAAAGGAACACGAAACCACTTGCAGGCAATTCGTCCAGTAGCGTCTTTTACGACTAATTCATAAATCCTTCGTCTAGTTCGCCCCATTTGAATATCGCGACAAATGAGTATTTCCCCCACAAACGAAACCAACTGCCCCGGTCGAAGATCAGAAATCTGTTTGGCAGCCCGCCGGTCTTCATAGCTACGCGGAAACCATTGCAACACATCCCCGACCTTGTGGATGTCTTTTCGAGCAAGCAAAGCAGATATCTTGGGGCCTACCCCTTTGATAAATTGAACCGGTGTGTCGAGTTGAATTCCCATAAAGTTCTACTATTTAGCCGCGCCTTTCGTTGACAGTCAACGAGGCGGATCGTCATACTTAAAGAATATGGATCAAAACGGGGGCCAGAAGTACTTTAAAATTCGCCTTGCCAGCATGCACCCCAATCGCAAAGTAGCTTTTGATGTTTTTATTCTCATCAACGGGCGCTACGTGCTTTACATGAGATCTGGCGCCACCTTTGAAGGTGAAAAGCTCGAACATTTTAAATCCAAACGAGCTGATGTCTTTTTTGTTAAAGAGGAAGACCGTGCCGCCTACAAAACCTACATTCGCGATCGCATTGGTGATGATGAACATTCACCCGAAGAAAAAGCACTCATTTTAAAGGAGTCGTCATTTTCACTTGTTGAGGAACTTTTTGAAAATCCCAAAATCGATCAAGCTCTCGAAGAATCTAAATCCGTCATTTCAAATTTCGTCGATTTCATTGATGCCGAGCCGACGGCCGTCGCCAATCTTATTGGTCTTAGTAGCCATGACTTCTATACCTACAATCATTCTCTAGATGTCGCGGTGTACTCGTTGGGTCTCGCATTGAAAGCGGGTTACAAAAATAAGAACGACTTAATGGAAATTGGTCGCGGCGCACTATTTCATGACGTCGGAAAACGAAAAGTATCCGTCGAGATCATCTGCAAAAAAGGTGGTCTTGATGATAACGAGTGGGCCCAAATGAAGCGCCACCCCTTGTATGGCCTTCAAATACTAAATGAATTTCAGGGCATTCCAGACGGAGTCAAGGCTTGCGTTTTTGAACATCACGAAAATCATATTGGTAACGGCTACCCGCAAGGCTTAAAGGGAAGTGAAATTCATCCAATGGCGCGGATTGTGGCCCTTACTGACACTTACGACGCGCTCACGACAAAACGATCGTACAACGACCCTATGAGTCCATCAGACGCACTCACGCTCATGAAGGAAAAATTAGCCGGACGCTTTGACCCTGATCTGCTCAAGGCCATGTACAGTGTCCTTTTTAAATTGAAATAATCAGTTGGAACTTCTGAGATAAATTGAGCCGCAAATTTCGGGTGCTGGGTTGAAAACGGTTTCAACGGTTTTAAACTGCGAAATATTATCATAAGCCTGCTTGACGCCGTCGGCATCACAAGAAAGATTTTGAGTAGAAGTTCGACAAGCTACTGCGGTAGAAAAACTCGGAACAATGCTTTCTGAAGCTTCCAAGGCAATGACTTCGCGAAAAGTGGGTTCGACTTCGTCACTAGCAACGACATATCCAAGCCGAGTGGAAACGGCATTTGAATTGAAGTAAGCCTCATAACATTCTGGCAGCCCCATTGCGGGATAACATCGCTTCAACAAACCACATGCATCGGAAATCAAAGTTTCTCCGACCGTTTTTTCATTCAGAGGATTGCCCGTGCTCGTGCCGCGTCTTCGAAAAGCGTCAGGGTTTCCACAATTGCTATAGGCCACAAACAAAACAACGATAAAAATTAACGCTACAGCAATCTTTCCTACATTTTTCATTGTTTCAAATCTCCGTCTTCTGCATCGTCTGTCAGCGGGAATAGCTGAAAGTTAAGCTGATAAACGACTGTTGGTGACGGATCTTGTGCCATCACTTCCATAACCTCTTTTCGGAACCTTTGAACCATTTCCTTAACAGTCTTGGCTGTCCGAGCCGATATACCGACCGTTACAGAGCTAATTTCACGCTTATCTCTCGTAAAACGATCAATGGACTCCCCAGCTTTTTGAAGCATTTCTTTATGAAATTGAGCGATTGACGCCGAAGTCACTTCATCTTGGGTGGCGATATTTTGATGAGTTTGAAATAGCTTTCCCGTAGATGGGTCGCGGCCAATGAGGCCTAATTCGATGAGCTCATCAAGGGCCTTTTTGGCATCTGCTGGTGCGATATTTGGCTGAACCCTTTTAGCAATCCAATTGGGATCTTCTTGAAATCCTTTAAGACCAACGAGCTCACGAATGGCCACAAAATACCAATGACGGAAATAGTTAAATTGCTGCTCTCTTAATGGGTGAATATTTCGATAAGATTTTGACCTCAATAACTGTTCGGCATGGAATTGCTTTTCGCCTGATGTTGTAGCCTGGCAAAAAAGCACAAGATGCCGAAAGAACTGGGTTTCTTCGCCAGTCATTGCGAGACTTTGAGCGCAGCGCTCAATACTGAGTTGAGACAGATTTCTTTGACCGTCCATCACGAGCTTAATAAAGTTTGGAGAAGTAAACCCAGCTGCTCTAGAAAAAGCTCTAAATGAAAAGCCTCCAGGTGCTGACTTCAGCTTCATATAAGCGTCCTTCAAAAAGGACCGGTAATCTTCATAATCAAATACTCGAACTGGCGCTTTCGTAATCATGGAATCATTATAACGCTTATAGTCACAAAGTCAACATATTTTGTATTCAATTAGAATATTTTTAATAACATGATTTACAATAATAAGTTAATTATTTCAATGCGTTATATACATTTATTGTATACTGTTGACAAATATTGTCATTTTAGTAGAATACTAATTAAGGCAGCACGTCTCTTTTGATTACAGTTAAAAGCTAATCCTTTTATTTGGACAGGAGTCCAAGAGGAGTACTTATGAAGCGCTTACTATTAGCGTTGCTGATTTCGAGCTCATTGGCAGGTTGCTCGGACTATAGCTTTGAGGATTCAAAGTCTCAGGCCCCAGCTCCAAACTCAGATCCTGGGGTTATCACCCAAGAGACTCTGGGACTTCGTTATGACATTGAATTTGATCCCGTGAGATTGACGTCGCTCTCACCCCGAATCAGTACCGCAAACTCGAATGACGATATATATGGCGGCAAGCCATTTGTGCTTGGCTTTGCCACCGTAGACCCGATCGACACAAACCCGTTTAGCTTTCAAGGCCACGTGCTTGCGATTTATAGCCCAAAACTCATCACTTCAAATGCGGATAGCACTCAAAGATGTGTGAGATTGGGTGAACAAGCAAGACTTGCGGGTCTAGGACTTAGAATTAGAGCCAACGTACAAATTAAGATGAATCAAAAATTGAGACCTGAAGATCGGCTCAATGTTCATATGGTTACAATTCAGCGACTTGAATCTTGTGAGCTTAAACAAGTGCCCATTCCCCCACCTAAAGTGACAACGTTAGCCTTTGATCATATTAACGACATTCGTGGGCCCCTTGAACCCCCGTATCCCACTTTCGCAGCCGCTACCTATGGCGAAATTGAAGGGCATCTCTTTACTGGCCTACCCTACGTCGATAACGAGCTCGCAGGCCTTAAGGATTTATATGCGATCGCAAGATTTGATATGGTGGGCGAAAAAGGTCGGGATTGCTTTGCAAAAGCAAAAAGGGCAAAAAATTCTGGCGGCTTGTTTTCGATTTCCGGAATAGCCCAACAATTAAGATCGCAACCCATCTTATACTTTGCACCTTGTACGGACAGATACTGCCCTCAAGAATATCGAATTTATGTATTTGATTCTTCAGCTACTTGTAACGTGGAGTTCCCAATCGTCGTTCCCCAATAACCCAATCCCTTTACCCAAATGTAAAAGGCGGCTCTTAGGAGTCGCCTTTTTTTTGAATTTCGATTTCAGCCGTAACTTTGAATTTGTGATTTTCGGCAAACTTGGATGCTTCCTTAACAATATCAATTTTGCTTAAGATTGTTCCTATTTCCTTACTCACTCTTCCAACTAATTCTTCTTTACCTTTATTAGCGCTTTGTATGACAAAACCCAGAACATCTTTAGGAAGCTTCACTTCGCCTAAATACTGTCGAATACTTTCTTCGGTCAGAAATGCGGCACTTAACCCTACCGAAAACAATTTCTTAACTGTTTCCAGCACGGGGCCCGATTGCTTTTCTTCAAATTCTACGTTTGGATCGTTATTCTCTTTGTCATCCTTTGACATTTGGTCCTCCTGATTTGAACTAGGCTATCCCCTCAACTTGCTCTTTAAAGGCTCTCATCATGGTGGGTAAGTTAACCTCTACTAGTTTTTTTTCGATCATCCCGGGGACAAACAACGTGAGTTTAATATTGATGTTGTAATCAACCTGACACTTGCCGTCTGGCAAATCGCGAAATGTCCATTTACCCCAGTTTTCTTTGAAAAGATCACCTGAATGTAACTTCCAGCTTATTTCACTGTACGGCTTTTCGTAAGTCATGAGTTGATACCGAAAGGTCTTAATGACCTGAAGCTCATATTCGACCAGTTTTTTATCTGGTCCTGAATCGATTATGGAAATTCGCTTCACTTCAGGAAGGATCTCCGGATAGCGACTGTAATCGGAAACAACTTTAAATACGGCTTTGGCTGGTGCATTAAACACGTCGGAAATGGTTGCGGATGTCACTGAGGTTTTCCTTTCTTAAAAAGAGCTTCTGCGGCGAACTTAGGATCGGCTTTCATGGCTGCTGAAACAGGCCCTTGCCTTGGTTGGAAGAAGTCGCAAAAATTGGCCTTCTCCTTATCAACAACCCGATCGGCCGCTGGCTCTTTACACTCATTATATGCACGAGGATCATAGAATTGGCAATTTCGACAAACGCGCACGTCAATGCGACAAAATTGACATACGTCACCTCGCCCCACCTTTTCACCAATGCCCGCGTCTTTTCCGCAGCTATAACAGTTAAGAATGGCCATTAGAGAGACTTAAAGTTGAGTTGATGCTCGGCATGAATGTCTCGCACAGTCCCTGTCTTAGAGCGCATGACGATTGAATGAGTATAAGCGCGATTCCCCGACGACAATCTGACGCCCCTCAAAAGGCTGCCATCGGTAACTCCGGTCGCACAAAACATGACATTGCCTCGAGCTAATTCGTTAATTCCATAGACTTTATCTAATTGAGAAATACCCATTTTTTCAGCTCTTTTACGTTCTTCATCATTTCGAAACTTAAGGCGCCCTTGCATATCACCACCAACACAGCGCAAAGCGGCCGCGGCGATAACTCCTTCTGGGGCCCCTCCAATTCCGATGAGTAAATCAACACCGGTCACGTCACGGCAGGTTGCAATGGCCGCGGATACATCTCCATCAGTGATGAGTTTTATCCGCGCTCCAGTTTTTCTCACGTCTGAAATTAGCTTTTCATGGCGAGGGCGATCTAAAATAATAACCGTTACATCTTGGACATCTTTTCCAAGTGCCTTAGCGACCGCTCGAATATTGTCTTCCGCCGGAGCTTCGATATCAATTTTTCCAACCGCAGCCGGACCAACGGCGATCTTATCCATGTAAGTATCAGGCGCATGAAGAAAATTGCCGTTTTCAGCAACTGCTATGACGCTGATTGCATTTTCACCACCACGCGCACAAATAGTTGTTCCTTCAAGAGGGTCTAAGGCGATGTCCACTTTCGGCGCATCGGCAGTCACACGCCCAACTTTTTCTCCGATGAAAAGCATGGGGGCTTCGTCGCGCTCACCCTCTCCAATGACTACAGTTCCGTCAATACGAACGGTATCAAAAGCTTTTCTCATGGCATCTACGGCGGCCTTATCGGCGAGCTTTTCGTTTCCACGACCCATGTGACGTGCACATGCCAGAGCGGCGGCTTCAGTAATCCGCACAAACTCCAAAGCTAAGTTTCTATCCATGATTTTCTCCTTTAGTCATCGCATCGAGAAGGTCTTGCGGCGGTTCAATCACTTTTAATTCATCATTGACGGGCACATGGTGGGTATAACCGGTTGCCACCAACTCTCCGGTATTTTTGTTTATCATTTCATAATCAAAAACAAAACGAACCCCCTGGCGACTCACTTTAACAGACACTTCGAGAAGGTCTTCAAAGCGCGCAGGTCGTCGGTAGCGGCAGTGCGACTCCACGAGAGGTAAATGAAACCCCTTATCTGTCCAGTCTTTATAGTTTACGCCGCGAGCTCTTAAATGGTGAATGCGCGCTACTTCAAAGTAGCGAAAGTGATTGGCATGATGAACGACACCCATGGCATCTGTATCAAAAAAAGGAACGCGAATCTCGGCCATGCCATGAAATTACGGGGCGAGAGTCCGCATATCAATTAGATTTTTGCTCTCGAGCCCAATCTTCTTCAATTGAACTTCTCATTCTTGATGCCATGCGGCGACCAGCAAATTCCAGTGCCAATGACGTAATGATTTTAGGAATTGGCAGGTCCTCAGCCTTGAACTCCCCTTCCATTGAAATTTCCGTAAATCGCGCACCATCGGCGTCTTCGGTCACATGTCCCTTCATCCCTACAAAGCTACCGCTTATCACTTCAAACTGGGTCCTATAACCTTGAGTCGTTTTGAGTGAGCTCATGGCCATAGTCATTCGGGCGTGAAATCCCAAAAGTGAGCAGTGAATGAACAACTTTTTAGTGACCGGGTCGTATTTGCTTTCTTCAATATAGGGAAGCAGCTCTGAATAGCGATCATAAGATGTTACCCTTTCGTGGACAAAATCTATGGGAGCGCGAATTTGTCCTGCCGATTGCATTAAAAGAGATTCCAATCCTTGGCTTTCCAGAGTCTTAACATTAACCAAAACCTCCCGATCTTCTTTAATGGCCTTAACCAGGTGCGGCTTAGTCTTCCAATATGGCGGTGGCGTGGCAGCAAGATTCGATGCAACGACGGCGGCCTTCAAAAAGAAGATACTAAGAATTATTTTAGTCATTGAGTTCGCGCACTCGCCCTAGTCCGGGGGGACTTATTTTGGGCTGCAGCTTAAGATGGTTCAAAATCAATTCTCGAATATCGGGACCAACTCGCCAACGAGGAAAGGGACAATCGGAGATCTCAAAAAACTCCTCACAATGTGTGGCCACGTAGTGGGGCATGGCAATTTTGATGGGATCTCGATTTCCCGATAGAAAAACCGAAATTCTTGGATTTTGTTTTAGTCCAGTCATTCTGATTGAGCCCGGTGAAACTCCAAACCCAATCATTGTTGTTTTAGCCCACTCTCTCTGAAGAGCCCGATCAAACATGGCCTCAAATTGAGCGCGCTTCATTGTTACATCTACCAACTCGCCCGGATATGGCAAAGCCATCAGCAAATTTTCCTTGTCCACAGTCCCTTTTTGAATTTCTTCACGTAACATTTGGCGATTAATAAATGAAAAATCCGTTTTCGCCGACTTACGAATAATATCGGCAACCCAGTTGTGAAGTGTCCCCTCTTTTGGATTTTGGGAATTAATGAGCGACAACTGCCCCATGGCTTCGGCAATCGGTTTTCGAGCCTCTGGCGCCCATTTGTTGTAATGACTTTCGATGAGTTGCGCAATTTCTACATCTGCGAGTTGATTGAGCACCGGCCCAACCGCCCAATGCGAAAACTCAGACTGCACCACGGTCTTTTTATTAACATCATAGTCCAAATGCACAACACCGATTTGCCTGCCGTATTCTCCAGCCTCGACAACCAAGCCTTTGCCCGTGAGTTTTTGTTCTGGAGATAAAATGTGAGAGTGCCCACCTAAAACCAAGTCTAACTCGGGAAATTTCGAAGCGAGGCGATCGTTCAATGAGTGATCCAAATGAGCCGCCAAAACAAGAATATCAACTTGCGGCCTTAATTCTTTTATGAGCTTTGGTAGCACTTCTTCGGCTTGAAGAATTCGAAAGGGAGCGCCAACTCCTTTTGACTGATCTTTAGCCTCAATTTCGAAAGAGTGCGTGAGTCCGATAAAGCCAATTTTGACACCCAAGCGGCGGACAACAACATAAGGATCGAACGGCCTCTTCCCGTCTTTATCGACCAAATTGGCCGAAATGAGCGGAGCAGGTTCATATTTTTTTGCCCAAGAAAAAAGATTATCGAGCCCGATTTTCACTTCATTATTGCCCACAACCCTGAAGTTAAAGGCAGGCAATTTGGAAACAATTTCTGCCATGGTTTCGTCATTGCTCAATTGAGCGGGCTGACTTCCTTTTTTATACATATCTCCGACATCAATTAAAATGGCGTCCGGGTCCCCCTCTCGAATTACTTTTAGGGTGGTTGCCAAATAAGCAAGGCCCCCTCTTCCGTTTCGACTGGGCATATAGTGCGAGTGGATATCGTTTGTATGAAATATTTTAATAACCCTAATCGGATCGGTTGATTTTTGTGATGATGAGCATCCAAGAACTAGTGAAAGAACTAGAAACCAAAGAAAAAACCGAATAGGGTGAATCATGACTTCGATATCATCACAGAGTTTGCCTTTTTGGAAGAGGCAGCTACCAAACATCATCACAGGATTGCGCGCCTTTTTTGTGCTTCCCGTAGTAGCGCTGTTGATGACTGATTCATACTGGCCGAACTTTTGGGCGACCGGGCTTTTTATCGTGGCCTCGGTAAGCGACTATTTTGATGGTTATTTCGCGAGAATTTACAAAATCGAATCGATTTTCGGAAAATTTTTAGATCCCGTAGCTGATAAGCTTTTGGTTAACGGTGCGTTGATCATGCTCATCCCGTTGGGCCGAGTGCACCCCATTTTGGTTTTTCTTATACTATCTAGGGACATCTTTATTAACGGGCTTAGGGCCGTAGCCGCTTCAGAAAATCTTGTCATTGGGGCGGGGTGGACCGGCAAGTGGAAAACGGGCACGCAAATGACGGCCATTCCTTGCATTATGCTAAAGGAACCACTTTTTGGGGTTGTCCCCATATTAGAAATAGGACAGGTCCTTTTGTGGGTGAGCTTTGGATTGAGCGCCATTTCTGGGGTCCAATACGCTCTGTATTTCTTTAAGAAATCTCGCTACATGCGCTGAAGTCTTTGCCATTGACATCAATGTCCTTCCCGATTTATTTGATTAGTTCATTTTCAAGAGCGCGGGTTTAGCTCAGTTGGCTAGAGCGGTACCTTGCCAAGGTACAGGTCGAGGGTTCGAGCCCCTTAACCCGCTCCATTTCAGAAAATAAAAAGGCTACCCAAAGGGTGGCCTTTCTTGTTTTCTGAGTTGAGGTTAAGGGGCGAGAAGGGAAAATTCGGCCGCGATAAGCACGACATTAGGAGTGCCTATGGCGGCAAATCAAGCACGAAGCTAGATTTAGAATTTTCCGGGAGGCTACGCAGGAGTGAGCGTGACGCGAACGACGTAGTAGCCGAGCCCCTTAACCCGCTCCATTTATAAACTCCAAAAACTGCTCCAAATAGTTCACTGACCAACCGATAAGCCACTGGCATGCTGGACAAATTCGCACTAACTAGACTTTCAGCCATTCTCTTGTCTCTGCTTCTGGCTCAAGCGAGCTTTGCCGATAAAATCTGCCAACCATCTGAAGTACAGCTCATTCTAAGGCAACTGATAGATTCAATTGGCCCACATACAAAAGCGACCGTTCCGATAAAGACTTGCCCCCATTGCTCAGACTCCCTTTATTTGGGTAAAAACGGAAGAGCCCATTCCGAACCCCATTTCATGAACGCTTATTCAGGTCACGCGTCACTTGAGAGTCAACTTGGAGAAAAGGCTCGCGACGGATTGTCGACTACGGTTTTCTCACCTGAAATCAGCGTTGACGATGTTATAGATTCTCTCAAAAAACCTTCGTCTTTTAAACTCAGTCGACGCGACCATGACCTTTTAAATTCGCTACCAAAAAACTTAGATGACGCTGACAAGGTGATTTCTGCAGGAGGAGGCAAAATTGCGTTTGAGGCTGAAGTACTGATCAAAGGCGAAACTTACCAAGTGCGAGTGGTTTCGTGTCAGGCGGACCAATGTGTTGATGGACTTCAGAGGAGCTACTCAAAAGGAGAGATTATTTCGCTTATTCCCATTTGCGGGCCCTCGGGATTTAAAGTAATTTCAAGAAGATCCGGAGCTAAGGTTGTGCCGCTCAAAAGTTGCAACTCTGATGCTGGGATCTCAATTTCCCATTGAGAAAGCCGCCACCATATTCAACATTCGAACTTCCTAGGTTTTAATATTGACGAAATCCTGATTTTGGATACCTTGCTTCAATAAAAAGTAACAAGGGGTATAGGGAATGAAACTAATATCAGTTTTGGCTTTGGGGCTTATTGCTTTTGAATTGTCGAACGCTGAGGCCCAAGGCATCCGAGGTCAACAGCAAGTTCAACCTCAGCAGTCGCGTCGTCCAGCAGCGATGGAGCCCGATATGGATGAATCTGATGAAGGGACACCATCACCTGGTGCCAACAGGTCAACTAGCCCTGGAGCTGTTCCGTCACCCTATCGATACTCACTTGGCTATGAATCCTCAACTACGGGAATCATGGCGCAGAACTATATCGTTGGGGGCAAATGGCTGAGTTCCAACTTTGGAATTGATATTTATTTTGGCTTCACTAAATCTGCCGACACGACGGCCACGTCAGTAGCAACATCTACAAATGCTTTGACCAATGCTCGCACCATCACGACAACCTATTCGGGTTCGGCAAATCCAAACGTATTTACCTTGGCCGCTTTTCCAAAGTGGAAGCTATTTCGAAACAACTGGCTTTTCGTATTTGGTGGTCCTTTTGCCGGGGTCAATTATTTAACCAAAGTTGAATATCCAAATGGCGGAAACACCGTCGAAACAATCCCTAATGCCAATGACCCTACTAACAAGTCCGTAGTCGACACCAGTATCGGGACGACGACAATCGAATCCCGAATGCATATTGTTGCCGGACCCCGTATTGGAGCGGAAATTTTTCTCAAATGGTTCCCCCAAATTTCAGTGGGTATGGCCACCGGAATCGCCACAACCATTGGGGCAGATACAAAACAAAAAACATCGACTCGTTCACGGACGTATAATGTGGTTAACGGCGTAGATCAGGCTCCTACCGCAGATTCCAACGCGGTCACTGAAACAACGACTAAGCCGGGGATTTCATCTTCTACGTTTGGGTTGGGCGGAACTCAATTCAATCTCTTTGGAAATTTCACGATCAGATATTACTGGTAATCAAACGAAACACAACGGCCCCCGAGCAGGGGCCGTTGTGAAATACAATTCAACTTTTTAATTAATGAGTACGGTCAGCTAAAAATTTGGCCTTCTTAACCGCTTCGCCAACATTCAAGAAACCGCCGCTTGATACTTTGTCGGTAAGAAAAGTCTTCTTTGTGCTCGTTTCTAGTAAAATAGCTTTAACTTCGTTCCATTTTAGATTGGGGTTAGCTGCTAACATGAGCGCAGCCGCACCGGCGACGTGCGGTGACGCCATCGAGGTTCCACTTAAATACTGAAACCACCCCTTACTCACAGTGTTTCTTAATGGGGTATCTAAAGAATAAATGGTATCGCCAGGGGCCACAATATCGACGCTCACTTTGCCGTAGTTAGAAAAGCCCGCGAGCTCCCCTTTATCATTGTAGCTTGCTGCAACTGAAACAATGTTATCAAGATCATAAGCCGCCGGGTACATAGGAGTCTTGTCGGCGTTGCTACTATCATTGCCAGCAGCCGCTACAAATAGCATTCCTTTGTCCATGGCGTACTTGATCGCATCATAAAGGGCTGGGTTTGCTTCGTCACTTCCCCAACTGCAATTAATGACTCTTGCACCATTATCCGCAGCGTACACGATTGTTTTAATTGCGGCTTCGTCAGTTCCAGAACCATCGGCACCTAGAAATTTAACTGTCATAATGCTTGTGTACCAATTGACACCAGATATTCCGGACTTGTTCCCACCAACCGCTCCAATGGTGCCCGCTACGTGGGTGCCATGATAATGATTTTCATTGGGCGACGGTGAATTGGTCTCAAAGTTATAACCATTCACGTCATCAATGTACCCATTGCCATCGTCATCAATTTTGTTTTTAGATTTATCTTTTCCGTTGGCGTCTTTTCCGAATTCTCCCGGGTTGACCCAAATATTATCGCCAATATCAAAATGCTTCATGAAGGTTCCGGTGTCGGATACGGCCACAACGATCTTTCGATCGCCTTGAGTGATTTTCCACGCCTCAAAAGTGTTTGAGGCCTTTATCCCCCAAGTGCCTCCGGCCTCTGATTCCATTTGGGAGAGCGTAGGAACGGAGTCGTTCGAAACCAAACGAACTCGTCCATTTCTTGCGATATACAGAATTTCTCCGGCAGATTTTTCGCCGATTCGGCTCACCGGAAGGCCTTGCCCCTTAATCACCGCCATATTTAGCTGAGGAATAAATGTTTTGACCGACTGAAATCCATCGAGCTCTTTTAGAGCTTTAATTCCTTTGGCCGTATCTCCACGAAACCGGACAATATATTCCGCGGCACTTCCAACATTGCTGATGAGAATTAAAATTAACCCCACAAGACCTGCTCGCATGCCCCCTCCTTGGCTCGTTGTTAGAAACTCGACTACGGATAAAAGCCTAGCATGAAAGGGGCAAAACAATAATGAAGCGGAAAGAAAACTGGACGAACGGCGGGTTGGTTAAGGTCGGTCAGTAACGATCGCGGCTTCACCATCTTCATTCAGAAGCCTCTGGAGATAACGATAGGGAAGCCATGACTGCGGATAGTTAGTTCCCCAACTATTGATGATCTTAACGGCTTGTCTCTCGTCGCTTGCGCCGATGATACAAACGCAATGTCCTCGATTTCGCTCGTGCCGACCGAGTCCATTTTTTGCGATCCAATAATCTCCTGATATGAGCTCGGGCGAATCCATGTTGTTATACCATTTAACGCCAATTGTGACGGGCGTTCCTTTTGAAATGGCGGTGCGAATCTGATCAACATTCTCAGCCCACCTGTTTTCAAGGATCCCTTCCTTTTTATTGGGTCGGTAGCGCCGTTGGCCCACCACTCGCACATGTCCAAGGCCTCTGAGAATGTCCATGGCCGCCATAACGGTTGTGCCATTTTGATCACCAGGGTTTGTGTCAGGCCAAATATCCACCTCTTTTGCCATATTCCAAAGCCAACGGGCATCATAATAACGCCGATTCAGAATAGACATCATCCAAGATGAGCCAAAGCCAACGCAGGCGCCTTCAGAACCTTGATCATATTTCGAAATATAATTTTTGTTAACTTTCAGAACTTTTTCAACGCGGGTCGCGGTCCTTGGAACCAAAGCTGAATAAGCCCAAAGTCGCTGGTGATCCGTATTATAAGGCGGCTTCCAACCCAGAAGTTTCTTCTTTCCCATCTGCGCTAGCCCACTTTCCTAATAGAAATCCGATTCTTTAACATGGGGTTGAGAAATCTCTCTTTATCTTGAAGTACTTTGATAGCCTCAGGCTCCACTATCATTCCTGTGGCTTCACTCAGTTTGTCGCTGAGCGCTTTTGGATCTTTATCTACAAATTCCTCAACATCTTTAATTCCAGCTTTATCAAATAGTTTGCTGATCTCGCGTGGAAGCACTTTCGAAGCCACAAGTCCGGACTTGCCAATTTTAGTTTTCCAATCCACCTGGCCGTTAACCTTTTTTAACGCCTCTAAACCACCGGCTTTATTTGTAACCCGTTGAAAATCATCGACTGAGAAAATTCGATTCTTTTTAAGGGTCTCTATTGTTTCCGCAGGTAAATCCAGTGACTCGATAGGTTCGTGCTTTTCAAGCATCAAAGGCACTTGTGCACCAACAACAGGTCTCACTTTCAATCTGAATTGGCCAACACCAGGGCCCGCCTTTTCGCTATCAGCAACGCTAGCAACAATTTGCCCCAAATTGTCTACACGTGCCTTGATTGGCAGAACAATGTCGATTTCATCCACCAAAAAAGCGGCGGTTCCGTTTTGATATTTTGTCAGTTCATTTTGCACGCTTGAGAGAGATAGGGCAATGCTTTCTCCTAGTTCGTGCAACACAACTTCTCCAGTCGTGATGTTTGGACCGCCGGAGTTACCAGAATTTGGGGGAGTGGTAGGGTCCCCGAATCGTATCAATGACTGGTTCTTTGCTCGACGTTTGATTGCTTTCTTAGCTATTTTCTTCCGTGATTTCATCTGTCCCACTCTCTGTCATCGTCTCTACGGGCCTTTCCAACCGCCTAACCCCGATTCCAATTCCGGCCGTCATGCGCTCGGATGGTATAAGATCAAGCGTCGATGATACTCCCGCTGAATTTTTTGCAACAGTAATTGCTGAGATATTGAATCCTAGTTGAATTCGATTCCATACGAAATGACGAGTGGGTGTTCCCACTTGATCTGAAATGAGTTTTGATCTCTCGGCAGATTGATCTAACTGGTACTGTGAATCAACGATATGAGCTGCGATTGCGCCCAAAACATTTTGTGCCTTTCGCGACATCACGCAACCTCGCGATCGGTTATGGGCTGAGGAATCTCAAGGTGATAGGCCGGATCCTCTTTTGGCTTCAAAAACTTACTGATTCGCTTTTCTTCGGCTACTACTCGCTCAAATGCCACACGATCTTTTAGAGATTTCGGATCAATATCAATAACATTGAATTTTTTTGGATCTGCAAGATGTAAAGAAACAGTGCTAGGTCCGATTTCATTTATCTTTCGTTCCATTTGCTGAATGACTTCTGCCCGCTGTAGATCTCGCGCAATTCCCTTTTCGTAAACTTCTATGATTTTTCTCCCGGGTCCCTTATAGAGTCCTTTCATGTGTGCCACGCCATGCTTTGCGCAATTGTCATACATGATACGTGCCTGGTCTGCAGGCTTTCTTGCCGTGCTCGTGATGAATGCTCCATGCTCATTACAAGCTACTAGAATATCTTCCAGAACTCCGAGCGAATAGGTTGAAACCAACTCTTTCTTTGCATTTGGGCCAAACTGAATTTCAATTTTCGCACGTGATTTATTCAAAGCATTTCTGGTTGACGGCGGAATAGCATTGCCTTCGCGAATCTCTGGGCCGCTAGATTCGATGGGAGCATTGAGTAAATCCATGATGGTTACAGAGGGGGCAACTGAATGATGTTTGAGCACGTAAACGGCGTCATTAAAAAACTTAATAAACCGATCGCAATGCTCACCAGTGCCTATCGGGTACTGTTTCATTTTCCATCTGTTTCGAGCCCCGTTGTTGCGCTTAACGCCTCCTGCGTTGTAGGCAGCTGCAACGCGTGGAGGATCAAATTCAGTAACCCTTGACTGAAACGCGATATAAGCCGTCCCAGCTTTAATCGAATTTCTCGGCTCAAAAAGCCATTCACGACTCACGCTTTGTCTCAGGGTATCGCTCGCCGTTGAAATCAGAGTCTGCATCAGTCCTGCGCTGATCCGGCTCGGCGTTGCCGAGTCCGACCGAAAACCTGGCTCTTCCCGAACAGCCCTGGGGTTTCCGCTTGATTCCGTACAAATGGTGGCGATGATAAGTTCACAGGGAACACGATACTGAGAAGCTATATCGTTGATTATTTCACAATAGGAGTCCCAAACACGTCCAACGGTTCGTGGAGCACCTCGAGTGCGCTCCACGCCCGACCCTTCCACCTCGATACCGTCTCTCGTTAAACGCCATCGTGTGCCATTATTAAAATTGTGAAATCGTCCAAGCGACATGTGCTTTTGAGATCCGTGTTAAATGAGTACCGCAATTTTCTTCGCCAAAACGCCCCATGTCACGGTCACGTTTACCAATGTTGGCTTGTCCTTTTTTTCTTCGTATGAATATCCAGATCGGGTAATTCTAAAAATGATAGAACCATCATCATTGGCTGGCTGAGAATCGGCAACATAGGATTCTGTTGTGCCTTGCAACTTCTTATAAGTAATTCTCATAAACGGATCATCCACATTGACTGTGATTTTTTGCCCTTTATTTCCAACATAGCCAACTTCGTTTCCACCGGTGCCGCCTTCGGTTCGAGGTGCCTTTTTCAAAACAGCCTCAAATTGATGGTAGCGCCCAATGATCACTGGTTCAGCTGGAACCGTAGGATCATTTGAGACTCCAGGTTTGGTGACGTCGCCTGATCCTGTCAAATCCACGGCCATCGTTGCGCCCGATTGGATAAGAAAGGGCTTTGGAGCTTCAATTTCTTTTCGCGGCTCAAGAGTAGCTTCCATATGCATATTGCCAACGGAAGATGTGACAGTGGTGCTCGAATCAGTTGAGCTGCTGTAATTGCTATTATTGTACCCAAGGCTTCCGCTGATGCTACCGCCGGTCATTCCATAACTGCCATTCACACCAACTTTGAAAGACTCAGATCGGCCTTGGATTTTAAATCCAGTATCAGCATCAAAAGATGCCACTTTCATATCGGCCTGAAGATGAACTCGGCTCCATTGATAAGAAACTGGTGGTAAAAAGCTAATGACGGGAATCTGACTCTTGATCACTGTTGGAGTGTCGTAAGTCCCGTCGTCTTTAACTTTTTGCTCTATAATTGTTGGAACTTCTATGTTTGTTTTCGAGAGCTCTTTTGCAGTTTCTACCATGTTTTTATCAAGTGCTTCTTGAGCATCGGCCACGGCATGACCAATTTTTCCGACGAATTCTCCAAATGCAGGAGTCACATTTGATAACCCAGCAGCCGTGCGCTTAGCCGCATCGGCGGCCCTAGGGTCACCAAATCTAAGTGCTCCTTTGTTTTTGGCACGAGCTTTTGCTTGTCGCTTCAAGTCTTCTACGATCGCCAAAGCTTCTTTTGTGTCCTTTGGGAGAGCTTTTAAAAGCTTCGCCGTTTCCTTTTTCACAAATGATGCACCGACAAAATTTTTCTTAAGCTTTCTTGCTGGTTTTCCCATTTTTTTGGACTCCTTTTTGAAAAACGATTATTTATTGACGATCTTGAACACTCTGAACTATCGGCGCATCCAAAAAAATATGAACCCTCAACTCGGCTTTTTTATTAAATCAATCGCTAACCCCGACTTTGGCTCAACACATCATGAACATCGACTCGCTACCAGGTAGTGCCAAGTTTTTTTGCTTTTATGCTGAAAAAATCATAAGTTCCCGAAGATGACTTGCTGCTCCATATGCGAATCAGAAAAATTCACTCGCGTCTTTGAGAACGCGCAAAGAAAAGTTGTGCAGTGCGACCAGTGTAAACATGTGCAATGCATTAAACCCTCAAAGCAAGTCCTGATTTATGACAAAGAATACTTGAACCATCACCACAACTGGTTCAAGTATCCACCAAAGAAAATTTATCGAAAAATTATTACCAGAATAACTCGAATAATAAATCCACAAACGCTTCTGGATTTAGGAAGTGGGCTAGGTTCGTTTCTGATTGAGGCGCGCAAAAGCATTCCTAAAATTCTTCTTACCGGCGTTGACCAAGGTTACGATTCTCCATCACCAGATCTTCAATGGTACAAATCCGATTTTATGTCAGAAAATGAACTTCAAATTTATGACGTCATTTCACTGATCTCAGTGGTCGAAAACTATCACCAGAACCTAGATGCTTTGCTTATCAAAATCTATCGGCACCTCTCTGATTCTGGACTGATCGTCATTGTGACTCCAAATGCTTCAAGCTTAATAAGCCAAATTTCGATTCAAATGTCGCGGCTGGGATGGTCGATTCCAGCTCAACTTGTTTTTTCAGAAGAAAATCCACAAACCTTCAGCCAAAAATCGCTTAACCTTTGGCTTCTTAAAAATGGATTTAAAGTGATACAGGAATGGGGTGAAACGTTACCTTGGAAAACTCGAGATACCCATTTGGACTCTAAAATTCTTCATTTTTTAGTTAATGCTGGAATTGGCTTTTTATCAGAAGCGGGGCGGCTTATAGGCCGCCCTTATCTAATTTGTATCATAGCACAAAAGGCCTAATTACTTTTTTGCTTTTGGCTGCCAAGAACCACATGAGCCTGCGGCCGCAACTAGCCCCGCGGTAAGCATTTGGCACTTACCCCATCCTGCATTTGATGCGGTGTAGAGTGCGCAATTATCGCAAATCATGTTTTTCTTTTTGAGGTCCTTAAATTGGGGATATTTTTTTAAGTCCATGGCCTTGGCGTCTTTTTTATAACCAAGGGCAGACGCAACCGCATCCGACTCAGACACTTCCTTTTCACCAGCTGGCAATGCCACTTCACCTTTGGCCAATGCCCAAGTGCTTCCAATTGCCTGCACCACTGGGATCGCCGCAGTCACGATCAGGGCAGCTTTCAAGACTTCTCTCCTAGATGTTTCATCTTTCATAAAGTTCTCCTATCAATTTTGTTATGTTGATTTGACAATCTCGAATCCAAAAAACTTTGCGATTTTCTTAGATCTTTTCTTCAGCTTTTTAGCCTGCTTTTTTAATTTCTTGCGCCGCTTTTTTACGGAAACTCTTGGTTCGACCAAAAATTCACCAGCAATTCCTGAGTCCCCTCTAAAAAATTGAACTAGCGGAATCGCCGCAAAGAAAAGCAAAATGGATTTGAGCAATTCCCGTCTTGAGCTTTCACTTTTCAAGCGCTCAACCCTCTCATTTTATAGTCTATTAATTTATTGTGATCAATCGCTACGCAAAGGTCAATAAATTTGAGCGCCCCGAAAACGCAGGTCCCTTTAAGAAAATGTAAGAGGTAGGAATAATTTCACCCTAGTTCCAATTGAGTCCTGGTTTTTGGCGCGAAATTCAAGCCGCGGCCCCTAGCGTCGACATAAGGATTGGCACAAAGGTTGGAAGACACAGCCATCAAACAACAAACTTTCCATTCAAAGTGCGTATACGGGAAAACATTTAGAGAGGGTAAATTATGAATAAACTAGTTAGAACAGGTGCGTTGGTGGCCCTGCTTGTCAGCAGCCTGGCAACAGCAGAAATCACGCCGGTTGAAAATGGCTACCAGTTAGAAAAGTGCGGTTTTGGATCTGGTACACCGTTCACAGCCACAGTGCGCGAAACCAACGACAGCATCTCGGGCCAAGTCTCGCCATCAGGGTGTGTGAAAACCACATTTAGAAATGGCCGAGCAAAACCGGGCAACAACATCATTGTTGAAGTTGGATCACAGAAGTTTTCTGAAACTATTCCTGGAGGCGCCCCTGCACCGGGCCCTACGAACCCAGGACTTCCATCGGTTGATATTCGCGACGTCGAAAAATCAGCGTCTGATAATGCTCGCATGATTGCCAACCGCGTGGTTGAAATATACGGCGAAGCAGAAAACTTTCGCTACAACCTCTATCTTGGACTTCGAGAAGGAGTTGCTCTTTACAACTGGACAGCAGCTTATTCCTACGAAGGAACTGGCGACTATCGCTCAGGCTATGCACTCGGACAAAACGAGGGCCGCGATCAGGGTTACCGCGCTGGAGAGTCGGCGGGACGCTCTGAGGGGTCCACTAACGGTGGGATCGAAGCTTCGTCTCGATATCATGCTGCTGTTGATCGAGGCACAAGCCCTGATTTGACATTAAGAGTTCCTCAAGCCAATTATGCCGGAGCCCAACCTTCTCTCGGTGAAATCAAAAGCATTGATGCCCGAATTCAGGATCGCGCTGAAGAAATTCGTCGCTCTCTGAGCCGGTATCAGTACTTTGACAATACAGATTTCATGACCATCTATCGTTGGAACAACTACCAACATGATTTGGTTAAGGGTTGGTACCGTGAAGACTGGGCTTGGGAAGCGTGGCGAAAGCAAAGTCTCGGCGGAAATTATCAAAATGCTTTGGATTATTACGCTAAAATTTCTGACTCCTCACGAACGGCAAATGCCGGTGAAGCGTCTTCAGCATTTAGACGCAAATTCAAATCGACTTACGATCTTGTTATTGACGAAAAGTGGGATCGCTCCGTAAGAGCGACGAATCCTACAGCCCGAACTCTGGGCCTCGCTGTGGGCCAATCAGTAGCCCGCGAAATGGCCCGTGATTTGGGGTATCGCGCCGGTTACAGCCAATCCTATCAAGCGTCTTCAATTCCAGCATATCGATCAGTGTACGAGTCTGCATTTCGTGAAGCATTCGATAGACGTGTGGTTCACCACAATAACAATGTCGTCGTCGAAAATGTTCAAGGTCGAGTCGTTGATACCCAAGGTGGCATTAATTATTTCGTACCGGGCCACCCGATGACAGTTATTTTAGATCGCGTCAGCAATGCTGGACTTCTAAAAGGTCGTATTGATGTTTCCGTGCGTGGAGCAGGCGCGTCAGTAGGACCTGCGCAAAGCTTCGAGCTCGAAGGGCTCTCATCCAACAAAGGGGTTCCTGTAAAGCTGAGTCCTGTCGGCACTGTTGCGGACATTGCCCCCTATCAAGATGTTCAAGTTGAAATCGTTATTGGAGCCCATCGATTGGCGCAAAATATTCGAGTCAACTTCACCAGTCTTGTTTGGGCTTTGGGTTCTGAGGGAAAACGACAATACGTTGACTACCTTAAGAAGTACCTCAAACTTGAATGGGATAAAGCATCTGGAGATGCTTATAAACCTGGTAAGAATTCTTTGCTGGAGCAATTGGCCCGAACTCATCTTCAAATGAGTCCAAGTCAACGCCTTCAAGTCGCTCAGGTTCGAGAAGAGCTGCGAACGGTGTATGGCGCTAAACCCGGCATGCTCTCGAGCATTTTTACCAATAAAGACGTCCGTTACAAAGACGCTCAAGCCTACATTGATCAGTTGAAATAATTGATCACAAACTGAAGAAACGAAGGCCCCAGATCAACTGGGGCCTTTTTATTTTGTGCAGATTTATTCTAAACTTTTTTAACCTTGGTCCTGACAAACAACGCGAGTGGAAACGGTTTTCCCTCGGTTCGGGAATTTAAGTTCACCCAAAAATTTTCCAGAACTGGGGTCTTTTTGATGTCTCGCCACCCTTAGACTTAAAGGGCCTTGCTGAAAATCATCAAACACCTCGCCTTTTTGCCCAACCAAACGGCGCACCTTAACGTCGTAAGTTCCTTTGAATAAAAGTGGCGTTGGACTTCCTACGACGCGCGAATACAAATTGATTGCGGTATGGGCTGATAATCCTCCCATTTCAACCGATGCGGCGAGCGCCCCATTTTGACCGATATTAGGGTCATGACAAAACATTCGTGGCTGCATTCGATTGGCATAAATCAGTGACATCCCTGCCGCGGTCATTACTAATCCGAAAACGATTACTCCAATTTTCTTAGTCATAAGTCCCCCGCAAATAATGCGTTGCTTCATTATTTTATTGTACTGCGTCATGATGAGGGCGACAATCAAATCTTTAAGAAAATTAGAGGTTTAAGAATGTTGTCAAATCATTGATCAATATCTAAAAACTCGATCAGGGGATTTCGACAACAATGTCTTTTTCGCCGCTAGGAACGCATTGGCAAGACAGGCGGGACTTCTCGGTTTTTCCCGAAGCCACATCCAATTGATCTTGTTCTTCAGAGGACACGGCCGAACATGTCTCAAATCCTTCGATAACGCGCACGTGGCAAGTCGAACAAGCAATATTGCCTCCGCACACGTGTTCAAGATCGACACCGTTGGCAAGCGCAATATCGAGAATGCTTCCTGGAAGCCCGGTTTCACCATAGGGGATCTTCGAGGGATCCACTTGGATTGTCACGTTGTTAGGTTTAAATGTCAGTTTAAAGGGCTTCATCGTTTTTCTCCTTAGAGCAAATATTCTTACCTTTTAATGCATAGTCGTTCACGGACTCAAGGAAAAGTCATTTATGGTTCAAAATTCTGTCTAAGTTTCTTTCGAAATTTCAAAACTTCAAGGCTCCATCCCGATCAAGTTCTAGTGCGACCCTGACGATAGTTTGGTTAGGGGCCACTTCTCTAAGGCCCGTGTGGGGACATTCAAATGCTAACAAATTACCGCGCTTTGGTCGCTTCACTTTTTCTTTTGACGGCATGCGCTCAAGATCGTTTTCCATATCAAAAGATTGAAAATCTGACTCGTGAATCCATCGGCATTGCTCCCCAACCATCACCGACTCCTCATCCAACAGGCACGCCACCTCCGGCTCCCCTTCAACAAGGTTTAATCATTCACCCTCAAAATCCTCATTATTTTTTGGATCTCGAATCTGGCCGCCCCTTACTCATTGCCGAGTACTCAACCCTTGCACCAAGCTCGCCCTCCTATGTGGCGGCAAACGAGATCGAAGTGATTCGCCAAAATGGTGGCCGCTATACTCGCATTTGGCATTTGCTCCCCTGGGAGCGAGGGACCTTTTGGCCCTGGGCAAGAAGCTCTACGCCTGGTGCGCCCATGGGCGGAAATAAGTATGATTTCAATCTGTGGGATCCAGTTTATTGGGGTCGGCTTAATGAGACTTTGAAAATCGCCACCGAATCAAGAATCACGTCTGAGATTCACCTCTTTGATCGATGTGGACTTTCACCAGCTTCAGTGGATCGCTATGAGGGTAACCCCTGGGCCAGCGATAACAATATTAATGGTTTAGAGCTGCCAAGAGCTAATTCAGATGGAACTCCGGAATTCTATCAGTATCGACTGCGACCCAATTTGCGAGCCCAACAAGAAAAGTACGTTCGGAAGATGATTGATGAGACCGTCTCTTTTAACATCATCTACGAAATTGAAAATGAGCACTGGGAGTTGAATGATCCAGACTTCGCTGATTACTATGCTCAATTCGTAAAAAACCATATCGCCACTCATTATCCCAATCACCGTCGCCTGATTTCGTACAGTAGCCTTGAAGATGATCTGGAAGCATTTTACACCCGAAACTCTGTCGATATCGTGAACAAGCATTTTGGAAACGATGTCGAAGATAATCCAGATTTGCTGAATCAATATCTTGAGCCTCGGTGGAGACACAACAAGCCCATCAACATTGATGAATTTGCCAATGGAGTCACAAGCCCTGATGTATTGAGAAAGATGGTTTGGATAATCGTGACAAGTGGCGGTCATTTTCATATTGAAGACGCAAGAGACGAATCCAACCCTTGGGGTGTGGTCAATAATCTGCGAACTTTCATAGCTGATTCAAACTGGAATTTTATTAGCGCTTCACCTAACCGATCGATGAGTTCGGGCTATTGTATGCAAAATCCAGGTACGGAATATTTTTGCTATTTTCTGCCGTCCAAAGCATCAAAGACTCTAAACGGAATTCCCTCAGGAAACTATCGCGTACGATGGTGGAATCCTCGGGCCGGTGGTTGGGAAAAAGAAGAGGCCGTCAATTCGCAAGGATCCCTCACGATTACGGCCCCTGATAAGCAAGACTGGGCGTTATTTATTCAACGTCGCAACTAAGTCAGTTCCACGTCAGTGGCCGAACCTGACCAATTGGATCACCCAGCTCTACGATGAAGGCTGCTCCTAAAGCGACGAATTTCATCGCGTGTGGAACGCTAATATTCGCCATGACATCTCGGTCGGTATGGAGCGTTCGGTTCATGTTGTTGAACGACGCTTCAAACGGAAAAGCCGCAGGATAACCGGCACGGTGCCATGAAGCGTGATCGCTGCAGGCGTAACCACAGCTAGTCTGTCCAATCCGATCAGGAGTAATTCCCAAGTATTTCTGAGCGAGAACAGATAAGAATCGAGTTAAATCGGGATTCACATTGTCCGTAATCAGAAATAATTCTTGGGGATCCCGAGGAGAGTCAAAGCCCGTCATGTCATATTGCAGAACACCCTTGAGGGTAATACGCCGAGCTTCAAACTCTTTCACGACCCTTTGAGATCCTACAAGACCCCGCTCTTCTGCGGCGTAGAATGCAAAATAAATGTCTCTTTTAAACTTCAGTCCGCTGCTGACCGTAGCCGTTAAAAGTTCGAGAACCGTTGTGGTCCCGCTTCCGTCGTCGTCAGCTCCTGGCTTTTTCTCAAACGTATCCATGTGTCCGCCCAAGAGAACACCCGGTTCTTTTGGATCAGCTCCTGGCAATCGGATAACAACCGAATCCTGCTTGTATCCACCGCCTGTTGGAATATTGATGACCTGAATGTCATTGCGACCAACCTGAGCGCCAAGCTGCTGGGCAAATTGACCAAGCCAAAGAGAAAATTTCTTGCCTGATTCTGTATAAGCAGAACGATCCTCAAAATTTGCGATAATACCGTTCAGCGTTTGAGCCCAGCGATCGGCACTCAATCCAGAAAGCATCCGCTTTACTTCGTTAGGATACTGAGGTGCGCGCGGTTCAAAGCGAGAAATAATACTGGGACCATGCGCTTGCCATTCAAGAGCTTGGGCTAAAGTCATTCCCCTTTGCTCGGCTTGAACTTGGATATCGGAAAACCCCCCGCAAATACCCACCCGGTGGTGAATCTCTTCACTCAACGACTGAACCTCTTCTGGAGTCAGTCGCAAAAGTGAAAATCCTGGAGTGACAGCCAGTGGAGCTAGGGCCAAAGACCGCCCTTGAATCATGGCCAAATATTGATTGGGAACCATGTAAAAGCGTCCCTGCGGTGCATTGGTGAATCCCAACTGCAAGCAACTTATTAAAATGACTGATGAAAACAGAACTCGTGTCAGTGTTTTCTTCATTAGATATTCCCCCTATTTATAGAGCAAATCAGCACGACTAAAGTCGGTCAATGAAATCTTTAAAAGAAATTGCATTTGCCTTGTGAGTGCCTTAAATAGAACTGAATTAGTACTATATTCGGACTCAACGGAAAGTCCTTGGAGCCCCTTTGTTAAGATTAAGTAAACTCACCGATTATGGAATTGTCCTGCTCACGCATTTTGCCAAAGACAGCGAATCGGTTTTGACATCAACGGACCTCGCAGAACGCACTCGAGTTCCCCTGCCTACGGTAGGAAAGCTTCTAAAGCTTCTGACCAAAGGCGAAATATTGGTTAGTCACCGGGGCAGCCTTGGGGGATATAAACTTTCGCGCGAACCTAGAGCAATTAGCGTTCATCAAGTAATTCATGCGCTTGAAGGGGCTCCACAGCTCACCGATTGTAGCGTTGGAGAATCTGGAAATTGCGATCTTGAAGGTGGATGCCCGGTTCAAGGACATTGGACAAAGCTCAATCTCGCTATTCGCAAGTCACTGGAAAACCTCACTCTTGAGGACCTCACCCAACCCCATGCACCGCGATTGGAAGTAATCAATGAGCAAAACACCATCGGCCATTAAAGATTTAACAGAAAAAGAATATCAGTATGGATTTGTCACGGCTCTAGATCAAGAAGTGATCAAGAAAGGGCTTAGTGAAGACGTTGTTCGTCTGATCTCTTCAAAAAAAAATGAACCAGAGTTTTTGTTGAATTGGAGACTCAAAGCCTATCGCCATTGGCTGACCATGACTGAACCAAATTGGTCGCAGGTGAAATATCCTAAAATTGATTATCAAGACATTATTTATTATGCGGCTCCGAAAACAAAAAAAGACGGCCCAAAATCTCTCGACGAAATCGACCCCGAAGTACGAAAAATGTTCGATAAGTTGGGTATTTCGCTTGAAGAGCAAAAAAGACTTTCGGGAGTCGCAGTTGATGCTGTGGTTGACAGCGTGTCGGTGGCCACAACTTTTAAATCAAAATTAGCTGAGTTGGGTATTGTGTTTTGTTCATTTTCTGAGGCGGTTCATAGCCACCCAGATTTGATTAAGAAATATTTGGGAACCGTCGTCCCATACACTGACAATTATTTTGTAGCCCTAAATTCTGCCGTTTTTAGTGATGGATCGTTTTGTTTTATTCCGAAGGGCGTTCGATGCCCGATGGAGCTTTCCACTTACTTCAGAATTAATGCCGCTGATACTGGTCAATTTGAACGAACCCTCATCGTGGCCGAAGAGGGAAGCTACGTCAGCTACCTTGAGGGTTGCACAGCTCCCCGCCGAGACAAAAATCAACTTCATGCCGCGGTGGTTGAACTCGTCGCCCTCGATAATGCCGAAATCAAATACTCCACTGTTCAAAATTGGTACCCCGGAGATAAAGAAGGCAAGGGCGGAATCTACAACTTTGTTACAAAACGCGGAATTTGCCGAGGCCACAAATCGAAGATTTCATGGACGCAGGTTGAAACCGGTTCAGCTATTACTTGGAAATACCCAAGCGTCATTTTGAAAGGCGATAATTCTGTCGGAGAATTTTATTCGGTTGCGCTGACAAACAATTACCAGCAGGCGGATACCGGAACAAAAATGATCCACTTAGGCAAAAACACGTCATCAACTATAATCTCCAAAGGAATTTCAGCAGGTCGCGGTCAAAATACTTATCGAGGCCTGGTGCAAATTCAAAAAACCGCGACCAACTCAAGAAACTACACTCAGTGTGATTCGCTCTTAATAGGTGATCGTTGCGGAGCTCACACGTTTCCTTACATCGAAGTCAAAAATTCGGGCTCCCAAGTAGAGCACGAGGCTTCAACTTCAAAAATTGGAGAAGATCAGATTTTTTATTGCAAGAGCCGCGGACTCTCTGAAGAAGACGCCGTGTCTCTCATTGTCAACGGATTTTGCAAAGACGTATTTAAGAAATTACCTATGGAATTTGCCGTAGAGGCTCAAAAGTTACTAGGCGTCAGCCTGGAGGGAAGCATTGGATAATCTAATTCTAAAAATCGAAAACCTAAATGTGAATGTCGCAGACCGCGCCATTTTGAATGGATTAAATCTCGAAGTCCGATCAGGTGAAGTTCACGCTATAATGGGCCCCAACGGTTCAGGGAAAAGCACTTTGGCGTCGGTTCTTGCCGGAAGAGACTCGTACACGATCACTGGTGGATCCATTACTTATATGGGACAGGATTTGACCACCATGGCCGCAGAAGACCGGGCAAGAAATGGAATTTTCTTGGGCTTTCAGTATCCGGTTGAAATTCCGGGGGTGGGTAACACCTATTTTCTCAAAGCCGCGCTCAATGCGATTCGCAAACACCGTGGCGAAAAAGAACTCGATGCTATGGAGTTCCTTAAAGTCGCAAAAGAGAAAATGAAAATTGTTCAAATGGATCAAAAGCTCATGGAGCGCGCCGTTAACCAAGGCTTTTCGGGTGGCGAGAAGAAAAGAAATGAAATTTTCCAAATGAGCGTGCTTGAACCACGCCTTGCCATTCTCGATGAAACTGACTCAGGACTGGACATTGACGCTCTTCGCATTGTGGCCAACGGGGTCAACTCATTGCGCTCAAAAGATCGAGCAATCGTTCTCATCACCCATTATCAACGACTCTTGGATTACATCGTACCCGACCATGTTCATGTGTTAGCCGGAGGGCGAATCATTAAGTCAGGTAGCAGAGATCTCGCGTCCGAACTCGAAAAAACAGGCTACGAAGCCGTTGTGGCGGGAGCTGGACGATGAGTTGGGCAGCTCAAATTGAGCAACACTCCCGGTCATCAAAAGCCAACTGGTTAAAAAATTTGCGCCAGCATGCTCTAAATGAATTTAATTCTAAAGGGTTACCCACGCGGCATATGGAACCATGGAAGCATACTAAACTGTCCCTGATTCCGTCGAATCCCTTGCAATGGCCGCAACAAAAAACAGAACTACTCGGTTTTGGACTAAAACTAGAGCCAAAGAAAATTCTGGATCATGTTTTAAAAGGCCTCGACTGCTATTTGGTGACATTCGTTGACGGACATATCAATGAGTCCCTGTCAAACTTCCCCAAGGATCAAGGAGTACAGTTTTCTTCAATCGGACACCTAAGCGACGAAGATGTGGTCAGCTTTAAGACCAAGTCTTCTCAACACGGAGTTCATTCTATCAATGCAGCGCTTTTTCAAACTGGAATTTTTCTTAAGCTTGATAAAAACGCGGTTCTTACGAAGCCCTTTGTTCTTTTTCATTTAAGCTCGGAGAACAAGTCCCCAACGATGAAACATTTGCGGCATTTCATTGTGGCCGGCGAGAAATCTCAAGCAACCATTATTGAATTTCACATGGGGTTTAATTCAAATGACGAGTTTGAAACAAGTTACCTCAACTTAGTTGCTCAACCGGATTCTAATATTCTGCACTTCAAGATCCAAGAGGCGAGCATGTCGTCGACTCATATGGGCACATTGGACGCTAAACTCGAAGCTGGCGCAGTGCTCAGAAGCTATCTCCTCAACTGGGGCGGCCGCCTGGCGCGACAAGAATACTATGTGGCCCTAGATGGAAAAGGGGCAGATTGCTCACTTAAAGGACTTTTTTTCGGAAAGAACGAGCAAAACTCAGAGGTCATTATTGATCTTCAACATAACTCTTCAAATACCAAGAGCGAACAGAACTTCAAAGGCGTCCTTGAAGACAAGGCCCACGGAGTTTTTTATGGCAAAATTCTTGTGCAAAAGGACGCTCAGAAAATCAATGCTGACCAAAGCAACAAGAATATTCTATTGAGCGACGACGCCATCGTTAACACAAGACCCCAGTTAGAAATTTACGCTGACGACGTGAAGTGCAGTCACGGTGCAACGATTGGCCGCCTCGACGAAGGCGCGCTTTTTTACTTGAGAAGCCGCGGAATTGGGAAGAAAGAAGCAGAACATATGTTGCTCCTTGGCTTTGCTGAAGAAATATTAATTGATATCGATCAAAAATTAATCCCAATCAAAGACCGCCTTCATCACTTACTTGAGGCGACATTATGAGTTTTGACGTCAACAAATTGAGGTCTCAATTTCCGATACTTGCGACTTCAGCAAGAGGGCGCCCGCTAGTTTATTTGGACAATGCGGCTACCACTCAAAAGCCATTGAGAGTTATCGAAGCTTGTCAAAACTATTATTTGAAAACTAATGCCAACGTTCATCGGGGAGTTCATTACCTCTCAGAGAAGGCCACTCAAGAATACGAAGACGTACGAAAAAAACTTACCAAGTTTATCAATGCTTCAAGTCACGAGGAAATCATCTTCGTAAGAGGCACCACTGAGGCTATTAATCTGATCGCAAGCAGTTTCGGGTCAGCCTTTTTAAAAACTGGTGACGAAATACTGATTACGGCTATGGAACACCACTCCAATATTGTTCCATGGCAGTTGGCTTGCCAAAAAGCAGGAGCAAAATTAGTCGTTGCTCCAATCACCAAACGAGGAGAGGTCGACGTCGCAAAGTTCAAAGAACTTTTAAGTCAGAAAACTCGGCTCGTGTCGTTTGTTCACCTTTCAAACGCATTAGGAACCCTAAACGACGCTCAAACACTCACTCGCTGGGCCAAAGAAATTGGTGCCCTCGTCCATATTGATTGCGCCCAATCCGTGAGTCACTTACCTGTCGATGTTCAAAATCTCGGCTGTGACTTCATTTCCTTTTCGTCTCATAAGATGTACGGACCAACAGGCGTTGGAGTTTTGTGGGGACGAAAGGATATTTTGAATAAATTGCCTCCGTATCAAGGTGGAGGCGATATGATTCGAACTGTCACCTTCGAAAAAACTGAGTACGCCGATCTTCCACATAAATTTGAAGCTGGCACGCCGAACATTGAGGGAGTGATCGGGCTTGGCGCGGCCATTGATTTCTTAAATGAAGTCGATCTCAAAAATATTCACGAGTATGAATCGGAACTTCTCAAAACGGCCATTATGAAGCTCTCAAAGGTTCCTGGGCTTCGATTTATTGGAGAGGCCGAATCTCGAGCCAGCGTCATCTCTTTTGTGCTCGAAGGAGTTCATCCCCACGACATCGGGACTATTGTGGACCAGCAGGGCGTCGCGATTAGAACAGGTCATCATTGTGCTCAACCGGTGATGGACTTCTTTGAAGTTCCGGCAACTTGCCGCGCATCCTTAGGCCTTTACAATACCGCAAGTGATATCGATTCACTGGTTGAAGCTCTTTTAACAGTCAGAAAGGTTTTCCGACGATGAGTCTAAGAGAGCTTTACCAAGAGGTTATTGTAGATCACTCCCAAAATCCTAGAAATTTTGGAGTGCTCGAGCGAGCCCAATACCAAGGGAACGGCCACAATCCGCTTTGTGGCGATCGCCTGACTGTCTTTTTAAATTTCAAAGACGACAAAGTTTCGGAAATAAAGTTTCAAGGGTCCGGCTGTGCTATCTCGACGGCTTCAGCTTCGATGATGAGCGAATCTCTTTTGGGACTTACAAAGACACAAATCGAAAGTCTATTTGATAAATTTCACAAACTTGTGACCAGTAGCCTTGACGGTGGCAACGATTCAAACGATTCCGGAGATCTTGGAAAACTGGAGGTCTTTGCTGGAGTCGGTGAATTTCCGGCAAGAGTAAAGTGCGCCACTTTAGCTTGGCATACAGTGATGTCGGCAATTAAAGGGGCTCGGGAAGTAGCAAAAACGGAGTAAAAAATGACTAGAGAAACTGTGAAACTAACTCGAGATTGCGAGGCCACCCAAATTCCTAGTGGAGTTAAAGTTCGTCTTCAAGAATCCACCGAAGTGACGATCACTCAAAGCCTCGGAGGCTCGTATACAGTCCTCGTAGAAGATGGATTTTTGGCGCGCATCGGAGCCGAAGACGCCGATGCTCTAGGCAAAGAAGTAGCTTCAATTGGAGTTACTGGAGACTCAAATGAGGTCACCAAAGAAAGTGTAGAGACCCAAGTTTGGGATCGCCTTAAAACCTGTTATGATCCAGAAATTCCCGTCAACATCGTGGAATTGGGGCTCATTTATAACTGTTCCATCAAGCCCCTGGAAGATGGCTTCGAGGCGTTTATCGAAATGACCTTGACGGCTCCAGGATGCGGAATGGGCCCGACTCTACAACTAGAAATTGAAGATAAGATTAGAAAAATTCCTGGAATTAAGAAGGCTCAAGTCATGCTTGTTTGGGATCCGCCGTGGGACCAAAGCATGATGTCCGAAGCCGCCCGTTTGCAATTGGGCTTCTTCTAGATTTTATCCGCTGACATTGGTCACATTGGCAAATGCGTAGACAGTGGACGTGCCCCTCAAAACGGCGTAAGTCCATGTATCTTGTAAGAATACGACGGGCACGGTATTTGTAATGTCCCCTTTGTTATAATAAGAAATCGCTTTTACTTTTCATGAGGTAACTATGAAATCTGGCCTTATTGTTCTACTTATGATTCTTATTTCTGGCGCTGACGCGGTGGCCAGCGTTAAAGCTGCCATTGTTCTAATCAATTACTCTTCAGACCATGGCGGTGGTGCCACAGTCATTAAAGAAAACACCAAACTGCCGTACAATATGATTCTCGGCGGAAAGACTTGCTATTTTCTGGATGCCAAAGAAAAGGTTCAGGGCACCTTGGAAAGAATGATTCGAAATCATCAGTTTGCAAATGACGCAAAAACAACTGTTGCCGTCACTTTTAGCGAATTCGCCGCCAATCGGCAAGTAGCGACTGTCGTCATTCAAAATAACTCAGAAAGCATCACACTTGAATTTGAGCCCTGTGAACTCAATTAATGATTAAAGGCTAAATTCAAAATAGTCTGATGCATCGGTGCCTTCGCAAGTATAGACGCGAAATCCATGTTCATCACGCAGATCCGAATGCGGTTTTGCTGTAACTCTATGAGTGCCGCCGGTGAGCGGGCCTACTTTTATTAAGAATGGATTGCGGTTCATATTCCATGCCTGTGATGTCCCACTATAAGCAATTGACGGTCCTCTCGGATCTTCGCAATGTCTGCCGCCACAAGAATCGTGTTCGGCATTGCAGGGGCCACCGCGCGTGTCACCATCAAAACGCTGAAACCGAGGAGTTGTGTCGATAACTACGTACCCACCGACCACAGGTTTCTCAACTGGCTGGTTATTCCCATCCATCACATTGAGAAACCCTTGGCTAACTCCCCATTTGATCAAGCATGGGCAGGCGATCGGCGTAGAGCTCGGTGTCGGTGTCGCTGATGCGCTGACCGTTGGTGAGGGCAATGGTGTCAAAGTTGGCTGCGGAGATGGTGAAATTTGTTGAGTGCCATTTGACTGATTCTTGATTTCCGCCGGCAATTTAAAAGTAGAATCCTGGGCGCACCCCGAGCTCACAACAATTGCTACCAAACCAATAGCAAATAAGATGACTGAATTGATATCCCATTTTCTTTCCATATAAACTACCCCTCAACGTGAGGAGCTACAAGAACCGAACCAAATTATGGCCCCAAGGGACCAGCAGGTGCGACCAGAGACACTTAATTTTTTAACGTGCTGTTAATTTTTAAGACATTATTGGGCAATACAGATCGTGAGCCGCAAGTTCTTGTGAATCTACGAGAGGATGTGCAATGATCGATTTTTCGTCTAAATTCGCGACGCAACAGAATCTTAGACGTAAACGCCTTTTTTGATTTTTTCTACAATGATCTTCTCGGGCATGATTGGATCTCGTGGATTTACAGTGAATAGGGCTTGCTGTTCGCAACGTCTCTTATTTTTCAGCAACCACTTAAGAATTTCCGAGACCTCTTTATTTTTCTTATCTTTAAAGAAAGGGTCATTTTTAAGTGCGTCGTCGGCTTTCTTAAGCGCTCGCACCTCTTGAATGTCGTTTTCTTTGACTGGGTAATCACTGAGATCATACTTCTTGATGTCTTCAGGTAACACGCCCAAAAAGCGAACTTCTGGAGCCGAAAAATCTGAATTTCTAATCAAGCTCGAGGCAGATCCGGCTTTCAACGTTCGATAAATATTCTGCATGGTGTACGCGTCAAGATCTCCGAAAAAATAAATTGGAATCCGCAGCTCTTCTTGAATCAATCTCGACCAACCGCGAACAGCATTACTAGGCACCCCTTGGGCACCCATTAAGATGGCATTGTTGCGCTTACAAAAGCCATTAGCCACCAATGTATTTGCGGTACCCTCAGATTCAACGATTAGACAAAAATCGATTTTCTTCTTGGCCTTGAGTTTCAAACTCTGTGGGCGATTCTTCGGCTGAAATGGCGTCGTCCCTAAGGTACTTAAGTCGACGACCGCTTTGTCGCCATCTGGAAGCGTCTCTGTAACAACCAACTGTTGCGAATAGGTTTGACCGCCTCGATCATTGGCATAGCAATTGAGATCTTCGCGGTAACACTCCATCATCTCGCAAATAAAATCGATAATAGAATCACTCTCATCTTGGTCGGCGAAATCCAATGGTTTCAATTCGGGGTTATGTTTAATTTCACCTTTAGAAATGTAGTACAACTCTCTTTTGGTGTTCACAGCTCCGGTCTCAATGTTTCGAAGCAGGATCTCTAGCATAAAAATCGCCCGAGACATTTTTTGGACCGACGAAACATTCAGTTCCGTTCGGACCTTCTTCGGGCCGGGTGTTAGGTAGCCGCGTTTAAAATCATAGCGGCTGTTGTCGAGAGAGCACTTAGTTGCTTCAAGAACAGGCCTTCGAGCGTTTTCTAAATCGCGCAAAAGCATTGTGCAAAGTTCTTTAGATACCTTAACGACGTGTTCACCACGAGCCATGATTCACTCCTCTTACGCGCTTTTCTCAGCTTGTTTTGATTTTTTCTTTGATGTGGAAACTTTTTTACCAACAGCCTTTTTGGCGACCTTTTTGGCGGCTTTTTTGCCGGTGGGCTTAGTTTCTACGACTTCGGCATTTTCATCCGCCTCAGTCGGAAGCTCTTGGGCCTCATCGCCTGATTCACCTAAGATCTTCTTTTGCTTAGCCGCAAGCTCTTCTTTCCCGATCATTGCAACTTTCAGCTCTTTTTCGGCCTCTCGACTTTCTCTACCCAAAAGCTTCATCAAACCTTCGGTAGCTTTCTTTTTACGAGCTTCGGGAGCCCCTAAGATGCGACAAACCCCGCCCACTAGAATTGGGCCAAATTGCTCGATATGCCGAATCTTGTTTTCCAAGTCGATAGCCCGGGCTTCTGCTCTTATATGTCTCGATAATTTTTGACCTGCCTGTATTAACGCCAGTCTTAGCTCATCAACAAGTTCATCTGAAGCATCCACGGTCTCTTTAGATGCATTTTTAAACTTAATAAAGGGCGACACCAAACTCACGGCAATGACATATGGGCCTAAAGGCAACGAATCTTTCGGCTGTCCCAGCCCATAGGTTTTCCAATTAACACTTTCAATGGCCTTCACTATGGCACATCCGGATTTATCGAACTGAAGAGGAACCCGATTCGCAAAGCGAAGAACCTGCACAGAAGAATCAGAATGTTCTTGGCTCCGTTCTTGTAGCCTCGCCACGGCCACTTCAACAACGACAGGTTTAAAGTCACAAATCGTGGGCCTGCGAGTCACTACACTAAAGAAATCCACATTGCCGAGACGCATGATGCTTTTGGAAAGAGACTCCTCACCGATAGTTAACACGGACTTCGTTGAAGGGGCCATGAGGGGGACTTTTTGGATTACCGTAAAAACATCCCTAAAGTCACTGTCTTTAGCTTTATCAATGCTAATGCCTAAAAGGTTTCGCTTAAGTCCTCCGGCAACCAGCTCCTTTAGAGTTCCGTCGGTAACACGCGAAAATCCCTTCTTGAGCCATTCACCAATCGTGATTCTTCCGAATAAATGGGAGTGAGCAATAAATTCTCCCAATTTCATAGTGTGAGGATGAGGTGCCGTCGCATCGGGAATTTCAGGCACCGTTTGAGAAACCCGGTCAATGGTGACGGGTTCATTGTCTAAAAGTTTATAAGTCAATTTGAGGTGAGGATTAACAAGGGCCGTGCCATTAAGGTAAGTCTGCAATCCGCCTTCACCACCTACTTGAGCTCGTCCGTCAACTAAGAATTCGACTGCTACGCCGTGAGAACGATCCCATTTAATGGTTTCCTTGTTCTTCATGACGCCTTTATTATGCTTGATATCAACTTCAACAACGCAAGAGATCGCAAGTCTCATCTCTTTTGTTTTGCTAATTACTTTAACACCCGTTGCGTTGGTAAGCTGTGCCCAGGTCGTAGCCGCAGAAATACCAATTCCTTGTTGACCGCGCGAACAGCGCCCTCGCCCAAACTTCGAAGAGGCAAGGTATTCTCCGTAAACCCGTGTGATATCGTCAGCGCCAATACCAGGGCCATTATCTTCGACTCGGACTTTAATGAGATCGGAATTCTTAAGTGTACCTGCTCCGACTTTTTCGATGGTCACGCTGATTTCGGGTAAAATTCCTTCTTCTTCACAAGCATCCAAGGAATTATCAACTGCTTCTTTAACAGTTGTGAGTATGGCCTTTGTTTGAGAAGAAAACCCAACCTGCTGAAGATTCTTTGAGAAATATTCCGCAGTACTGCTCGAGGTGATAGACTTAGCCACTTGTTTCGATCCTTTCAACACTGTTGATGAGTGGCTTCAGTCTAATAGCAAGCACGCTATTTTTGCAACTACGGGATTAAAGGCTGGTTATCCGCGTGGGGAGCGGAATTGAGAGGATAGCTTTTTCTGACGCTCTCGTTCGTGAGCCAAACGCTTCTTTAACTGGTCCCGCTGAGTCTTGGCCTTGGCCAATTGAAGTTTGTGCTGTCCCAGTCGCTTTTGAAGTTCACGGGTTTGCTGTGATGCCAGTTTGAAGCGATCGTTTAGACCCTGGATTTCTGATTTAAGACTAGCCAATCGCTCTTCGCTTGCTGATACTTCGGCTTGCTTGCTTTCGGCGGTTCGATTTTCTTTTTCGAGCACTTTGCTCTTTTCGAATACCACTTTCGATTTTTCAGCAATTGACTTTGATAGCTGCTCGTTTTTTTGTCGAAGTCTTTCTGTTTTAGCTTTTGTCTTTTTGATCTCTCGATCTAATCGACGGCTCTCTTGAATTTGAAACTGCTCGTCCTGCTTTAATTGAGCCTGATCGGCCACTTCAAAGTCAGATTCAATCGACGTTTCATTAAGCTGTTCAACTGAGTCCTGTGCTTGAACTCCACCTGAAATGCCCAAAACGAAAACTACAAATAGAAACATTTTCATCATCTTCAGACTCCATGTCTTGTCTACGGCATTCCCATTCGCAATCCAAATGCCACCTTTATATGGGCTGTAACATGGGCTTGAGAGAATCGAATTGGAGTTTTTCCCAAAAGCAGACAAATTTGGGCTTCAGGGACCTCACCGCCTAGGTAAACTTAAGTTTTTTGGATCGTTTAAAAGTTAGACACTACCTGACCAAAAAACTAGCAAAAGGTCCTAAAGCACTGCAGCGCAAAGTCCGAATAGATCCATAGGTAAGTGAAGTGGGGAAAGGTAGTCCATATGAAAGTCTTGGTTTTGTTAGTCGTTCTCAGCAGCCTTGCGGCGGTCCCAGCATACGGAAAAAAGCCGTATATAGATGACGCCCGAGAAAAGGCCTTGGAGACGGAAGTTGAAAACCTAGAAATATTCGAAATGGAAGGTACCAGAGACGTTTCAGCTGAAGAGGCGCGCAAGCAAGAAGCCCTTGCTCGAGAGGCTTCAGCTCAGTTGGCTGACACTAAAGGACGCAAGCGAGATGTTCAAAAACGTACCCAGCGAGAAATTGCGACCTCAGAAGGCCGCCGTCGAACCGCTGAAAAATTAAAAAAGCGCTTTGATACTCAAACAGCGTTACTTGAAAAGGAAATTCAAAAACTTGAGGCTGAAGCTCAGCGCATTGAAACCCGCGCGCAAGTAGCTGAAGATGGTGCCAATCAAGCTCAACTGGCATTAGAGACCTCCCGTCAAAAAAAGCAAGATATGCTAAAGCGCAAAGAAGTGGCTCTAGAAACCAAAGCTAAATTTGAAAGTCAAATTCGACAGCTCGTAGCAGATCGCAAAAAAGTTTTAACAGAAACCGCTCAAATCGAGAAGGTCACTCGCGAAATCGAAAAGATCACTGAGCTCACCGGCCGGCAGGCTGAACGAGCGACAGTCGCGCTAGAAGTCGCTAAGGACAAGAGAAAAAACGCCCAGGCTATGCATGACGCAAATACAAACGAACTGAACAAAGCCAAAGACGATCATGCCGCTCTCGAAAAGGAGCTAAAGAAAAATCTCGTCGCGACCACCGAACTCAATGAAAAAGTTCGAAAACAGCGTCTCGAAATCGAAAAGCGTAAAGCCGTTATAAACCAACAGCGCAATCAACTCGCTATCATCAAGAACCGCAAACAACAGGCCGAAATTGACTTTGATGAAGCGCATGTTCAATTGCGAAAGATTGCACCTCAAGGGAATCGCGCTCCCGCCTCAAAGACATTTTAAGAACTTAGCCTTAAGTCTAGTTTAGCCCAGGCCTATGGACAGGTCTGGGTCTCGTTGTTACGCTGCAACTTGGAAATCAAAACAGAGCCTGACAAGCCGTTGGCTCTCAATAGGACACCAAGGAGGGGTTCATGAATAAACTCATTATTAGTGCTGTCGCGATGGTCGCAATGGCCAGTCAGAGCGCTCAAGGCAGCCAATACATTGTGAAGTTCAAAAGTAGCATCAAGAACAAGAATGTTTCCGCATTGAACGCTCTCTCAGGTGGCGTTCAATCCCTGATTCCTCAGTTGAATATGGCTGTTGTAGAAGCGACCGAAAACGACACCAAGCGCATTAAGAACAATTTAGCCAGTGACGTCGAGTACGTGGCCCTTAATGGTAAGCGATTTTTGTTTCAACAAGACAATCGCGTTATGCCTCAAGCCGATACCGATGAACTTTGGGGACTACAGGCAATCAATGTTAAAGGCGCTTGGAACATCACCACCGGAAGTCGCGATATAGTTCTCGCGGTCTCTGATACGGGAGCTTGGCTGCAACACTTCGACCTTGAAAATAACCTTTGGAAGAACAAAGGCGAAATCGGGAAAGACGCAAACGGCAAAGATAAAACCAAAAATAAAATTGATGACGATGGTAACGGTTATATCGACGACGTTTATGGGTTCAATTTTGAAACCAACTCATCGACACCTGCTGAGAACCACTACCACGGAACTCATGTTTCTGGCACTGTTGGAGCCGTTGGAGACAATAACAACGGGATTGCAGGCGTTAACAAGCTCGTGAGCCTTATGACCGTTAAATTCATCGGAGCCGATGGTTGGGGATCTGACGAAGGCGCTGTAAGAACCATTATTTATGCCGCCGAAAATGGCGCGCGTGTTCTCAATTGCAGCTGGGGTGATACGGCCCCCAGTCAGCCGATAGAAGATGCAGTGAAGTTTGCCATGGATCGCGGGATGCTTGTGGTGGCGGCTGCCGGTAATGATGGTACTGACAATGATAAGAGCCCTCATTATCCGTCAAACATCGCCCTCGATAATGTGATCTCAGTTGCGGCAACCCAAGACCGTGACCACGGGTTAGCCTTCTTTTCGAATTACGGAAAGAAAACTGTTCATGTTGCGGCACCCGGACATAATATTTTGAGCACCTGGAATCCCATGCACTCACTCTTAAGAAGAGTTTGGTATTATGAAATCAGCGGGACTTCAATGGCCGCACCCCATGTAACAGGGACATTGGGTTTAATGTACGCTGCGAATCCCAAATTGCATTGGAGAGACGCAAAAAACATTTTGTTGTCTACGGTCACCAAAGTTCCCAAGCACGAAGGGAAAATTATCTCCGGTGGCGTTATCAATGCAGCGGCCGCTGTTCAAGCAGCCAAAGCTTTGGCCACACCTTAAACTATTTTCCTAGTAAAGATGTTACGACGGGCGCCATTTTTTGGCGCCCATTTTTGTTTTCCATACTTGCCTATCACTTTGAATTAACTAGAGATCTGGCACCTCCATTGCTCTTAATGTGAATGGGCGCCAAGGAGGCGTTTTCCTAGAACATGGATGTGCGTTTAATTTCCCTATTAATTATTCTACTTTTCTCTGTCGAATCACTGGCAGTTCCACGCGACGACTCGTCAAAAAACTGCGCGCAGGGAATAGAAAGCTTGGGCCCGAAATCATCGCCAGAAGCAAATGATCCGCTTCGGCGAGTGACCTACCGCGTTCGAAGAGAGATTCGAAAAAAGGACGAAGGATTTCGTTCAAACTACCACATCCTGGAAGAACTCTATAGTTTCTATCGTACCGAAGTAACGGATCTTCGGCATATTAATCTCAATGGAAAGACTGAGCGCCTTTATCTCCTTCAAATCGGGGGGATTAAAGATTTGAGTGAGAATCTCTGGACGTTTAGTGCAACTGAAAATTTTTTAGAAGAAGTTTACCATCTCATTCATAGAATTCTCGCTAAAAATCCCCACTTGGGAAAGCTCGTCGATGCGCAGTTCAAGAACTTTTACATCATAAGCCAATTGTCTCCCAAGGAATATGAAAGTCAGTTTCTCAAACCAATAAAAGAAACCATGCTTCAATGGATTCATGAGCAACGGACATCTGTGGCCGATGAATCGGTCTTAGAACGCGGTCAAACTTCTTGGCTGGGTTGGCTCAATCGCAACTTCCGAGTGGGTGTTGGCGACACGGCCATTGACGCCCACTTGAATTTAAGAGGAATCCAAAAGTTTTCATCTTGGAAAGTCGAAGCGACCAAGCGGAGAAATACCCTCAAAGCCATGTGCGAAGCCTCAGGGATCTCTTGGATGGATCTCATGACACAAGCCCATAAATTAGTAAGTCGTCGACAAGGCGGAGGAGTCACTGAATTTCACATATGGGTTAGAAGAAACGCTGTTTTGTCTGAATCCGCTGAGTTGATTTTCAATGAAGCTTTAAAATATTTAGAGGACCTTCAGGTTGCCGATATCTTAACCGTAAAAAATCAAACAACTCCGAGCACAACAGTTGGTGAATTTATTCGCTATCGAAGGGGAAATCAAACTAGCCTTCCCTTGGCAGCTTGGCCCATAGAGCGGCGAACAGCATTTCATTTGGCTGCGGGCTCAAAGTTTGTTGTGGTCACCGACATTGAAGGTCTTGGACTTGTTGCAAGAGGTCTACAAGACCAATGGATGGCAAGAGGCGCCAATCTTGAAGAGCTTTGGACCATTTATCAACCGATCGATACGGCACTGAAAGATATGGATGCCAAATCATTTCGAGCCCTATCAGGTATTTTAGGCTCCAAACAAATTGTCATTTATCGCGGGGGCGGCGATGAGCGGGTTTTCTTTCTCCCTGATATGACGCCCGACCAATTTGCAAAGGTACAGGCATTTTTCAGCTCCGCTCATTTTGGAAGCGGGTCCCATCTACCGTATCGCGTGCACGTTTCCGAGCTAGTCCGCATTCCAGATGCGCAAACCTCCCTTGCTCTCATTTCAGCGGTACGGCAAGCTCAGCAAAATCTGACAAAAGTAAAAATGTCCAGTCATTGAAATTTTAATTGGAACTGTGCATACTAGGACCCTCACCAATAACTTTGGGGGTTTCGAGATGCGATCAAATCTTGTCGTATTATCTTTAGCGCTGAGTTTCTTGATTCTTACATCTTATTCATTCGCCGCAGAAAAGCGGACAAGTAGAAAGTCAGCCTCGTTGGGCGATTACGAGTCGGCTCAAAAAGCTATTGGTTTGAATTGGTATCGAGCTAATCTCCATGCCCACCATTACATGGCTCATATCCCCGGAAGAAAATCTAACTTGTCATCAACTTTTTTGGGACCTGGCCCCTGTCAAATTGGGTCTCAGTTTCCTCAAGATGACGGTCGCCCATGTCGTGCTGACTCGGACGGTATTAATAGTTTTGTTACCCCACCCGAAGAATTCAATAACGACCCCCATCGCATGTTCTTTTTTCGAACAGCGTGCGAATACGCCGCGCAAAAAGGCGAACTTGATATCTTGTTCGTCACTCCACATTCCAAAAATAACGAAGGCACTGAAGCTGATACGGTTAAAGAGTCATATTTCCAACGGCATGCGGCTCTAAAATCTATCAATGAATCTATCAACGAAAAGACACCATTTTATTGTGGTTTGGGTCAAGAAATGAGTTCGATCTCAAAAGGCAACCACATCAATGTTTTTGGACAGTTTCCCTTAAACTTACAATCTTCAAGACCTGAGTTTTCAAAACCGATTTTCTTCGAGGCAGGAGATTTTCAAAGTGCGTACAGCAATATGGGCCTTAGAATTGAATCTGGCGAGAAGCTCATTGTTCAGCTCAATCATCCTGAAGTGCAAAGGGATCTTTTTTGGAAACCCCTAACAGAGGCACCAAGCTCTGGAAAATCCGCAAAGGGGCTTAAAGAGAAACTCAATGACTATGGTATCGATGATTTTTATCCCGTTAGTTGCCTTGCTTATAAATTGAAATTTCAAGGTTCTAGTGGCGCCTCCGCACACTTACCTAAGGATTGTGAAAGATTTAAGGAGGCGCAACTCACCAATGAACAACTAAAAGAGACTTTCCGACGAATCCGCGAAGTTTCCAAAGACCCGTTTCGACTAATCGAAATTGTAGGCACACTCGGATTCAGGTCTGTTCAAGAAAAATACGGAGCCACGGACAATCCCTATGAAGAATTCTTGCCAGTTCAACTTAGATCACAGCCAGGATTTAAAGAAGACCGATTTGGGGGCCTCTGGGACTATATTTTCTATCTCAATATGGGATTTAAAATTTCGCCCACCGCAAATCAAGATAACCATCACATGAATTGGGGATCCGCCATTGCCGCCAGAACCGGAGTCCTCTCAAAAGATCTCAGCGAAGAGTCTGTGCTCGAGGCCTTGCAACAACGGCGCACCGTGGCGTCAGAAGATAGAAATGCCAAAGTTCTTTTTTGGGCTGAATCATCAAATAAGGTTCACCCTTTGGGCTCGGTCATTGCCAATGCTAAAGCCGTAAAAATGAAGGTGTCCTACTACGATCCTGATTCGGACGATCAAACGGCCCTTGTCCGTGTGTACTATTATCGACAAGATGATGAACTTGATTTTTCAGATCGGCTCTCCTCAGATGCCACCCATCGGTTTGTCCGATTTGAATCTAATGGCCCTCGTCTTCCGTTTAAGGGAATTTCCGAGCCGCGAAACGCAACCCGAATGCGTAAAAGGGGTCGATCTGTTTCTGCAGCCGATAGCTCTTGGATCGAAATCAAGAGCGCAAAAACTCTCGAATTCGATTTGCCCTTTGAAAATAAGCCTCGCTATCTCTTTATTGAACTCACTCAGAGCCAAGATCAAGACAAAATCTGGACGGCCCCAATCTGGCTAGAATAATAAAAAAGGGCTGCCGATTTGGCAGCCCTCTTCAAATTTAACCTTAGAACTACGATTAAGCGGTCTTTTCGTAATAATCGCGACCTTTGTAGCGACTTGCCATAATGGTGAAAAGAACCGAATAAACGGCCATAAGAGCCGTAAAGAAGAAAAAGAAAGAAGCTCCCTTGAAAATATCAATCTGCGAAATATAGGCCGCAAAGATATTGCCAAGAAAGATCGTTAAAAACCAAAAGCTCATGATGGTGCTCTTCATGGATCGCGGTGCTTGAGTGTAAGCAAATTCAAGTCCGGTAATTGAAATCATGACCTCAGCCATTGTTAACAGCAAATATTGAATGAACTGCCAAGCTACTGAAATTTTTGTTCCTTGATCTAGCGGAACCTGCACAAGTGCCGCAGCCAAGAAAGATAATGCCGCTATGTACATCCCGCCCGTGATCTTTCTTAAAGGCGTCATCTTCAGGCCTAGTTTTTCAATTCCTGGGTAAATGACAAAGCCAAAAATAGGAATCAAGATCATTACCATGATTGGGTTCAGTGCTGAAATCTGCGACGACTCAAACTTAACACCCATCACATTTAATTCCATTTGTTCGGCTTGAAGAACCCAGCTTGATCCGTGCTGATCAAACAAAGCCCAGAATCCCGAAACAAAGAAGAAGACCAAAAATATTCGGCCAGCGGCGCGCGCGCCTTCAATTTGTTCCGATGAAAATTTGTCTTTAGCGCGAGAAAGAAAGTCACCGGAGCTTTTCTTTGCTCCTGAGAATGTATTTTTAAGCGCTTGCCAAAGAATGGGCATAAATCCAACGTCACCGGTTTTTCCTGTGGGAGGAACGATATTATACTCTTTTCGGCCCAACCAAAAAATGAAAGTCGCAATGGCCATCAAAACGCCAGGTATTCCGAACGCCACACCTGAACCGTACTTCACCAACAAGAACGGAATGAGCAAGGTTGAAAAGAACGAACCAAAATTAATGGAAAAATAAAAGAGGTCGTAAACCTTTTGAACAAGATGCTTATTCTTTTCAGTAAACTGGTCACCCACATGGGCCGACACGCAAGGCTTAATTCCGCCCGCTCCTAGTGCGATCAGCGCCAATCCCACATACAATCCAGTTTTAGTTTCGTACATGGCCAGAACACCATGCCCCACGCAGTACAATAGAGAGATGTATAGAATTGTGTAGTACTTGCCCAAGAAGCGATCGGAAAGATAGGCACCAATAAGTGGGGTCAGGTAACAGGCACTGACGAAAAGATGGTAGGTGGCCTTGGCTTCATTTGCTGGCACCATCAGGTGTTGAACCATGAAAATCGTAAGGATACTTCGCATTCCATAGAAGCTAAAGCGCTCGGCCGCTTCATTCCCGATGATGTATTTGATCTGAGACGGAAACCGGTTGTTGTCTTTGGACATATATTGCCTCCCCAGCAAGATCGTCAAAAGGCCGCAATGTGTCGTAAATTCAAGGTCTTGTCAATGAATCAAAATAAACGTATTTAAGAGACCAAAGTAACTCGTGGCGAGGAGAGTAGATATGGCCAATTCCCTTAGCGTAGGAGATAAAGCTCCTGAATTTTCTTTGAAATCCCAAACCGGAAAGGCCTATCGACTTACTGATCTCAAGGGCAAATGGGTGGTCTTGTATTTTTACCCTAAAGATGACACGCCAGGTTGCACCAAACAAGCATGTAGCATTCGAGACTTTCATGGTGAGTTTCAAAAAAGAGGTATCGAAGTTTTTGGAATAAGCATTGACGATGAAAAGTCTCATGCGGACTTTGCCAGCAAGTTTAGTCTACCTTTTCCCTTATTGGCGGATACCGCCCATTCAGTAAGTTTGGCCTATGGTGCATTTTCAAATGGGAAATACTCTGATCGCTTTACTTACGTCATTGCGCCTGATCAAACCATTAGTCACATCTTTAAAAAGGTAAACGTGGATGCCCATGCTCAAGAAGTTTTGGCCGTTATTAACAATCATTAATCTCTCGCTAACGGCGTTCAATTCTCAGGCCCAGGTGGGTGAGGTCCAAACCAATCCAACCTTGGCAGAGCGCATTAAGTTCACTGCTTCTGTGAGCAACTGGTATGAGAAGGTCTATCGCAGACCTCAGGCATCTCGAATGGTACTCACGGATCATTTTAAAACTGAAGTCAGTTTGACTCTTAACGCATCAGTCACCCAAAACCTCGTAGGCGTTGTTCAGGCTGATGTTAACAAGTACTGGAATTCTTGGGTCACCCAAAATCGTAATGAACCCGGGATTTATAATTTGTTAAACGAAAATAAATTCAGCTCGTCCAGCTTCGACCTGGAACTTGGGTATTTTCGGTACGAACCAGCGGATTTTTTCCGCTTTTATGGTGGGCGACTTCCAACTGGAAACGGAAACCCTGAGAATTACTGGCGAGGAAGTGCTGCCACTTCACTGTTTCCAAAGTTGGCCTTTGGCCGAAATCTCGACGGCTTTATCGGCGAATTTCGATACGAAAATATAAGCGTCGGTGTTGGTTATGCTCCCTATCTCATTCAAAATTATTCGTTTGGTACCAGTCCTACTCTCGCAAAAGCCACTACAGAATCAGGATCTTCGGAAGTTGAGAATTTAGGACCTCAAGCTTTTGGATTTGGGAAGTTCGAATTTGAAGGCAACGAGTCGTTCAAGTCGGCGTCGATCCTAGGTCAGTACCGATGGATTAATTATCTCCGATTTCCCGATTCCACTGTGGACGAAAGTTTTTTGGGCGGTGCAAACGGAACTCTGGCACAACTGAGATCTAATTTAGCAATTTTCCTACGCACTATTTTAGTGTCGGGAGAGATTGAAGATTTCCTGAAAAAGGACATAAGCTTTAACTTTAGCTACCTCAGCACGGAATTGCAGAGTCAAGGCAGAGTGCGCGTCACCTCCGGCACTTTTATCGGAACGGATTTAGGGGGCTTTGGCACCTCAAATAGTGATGACACACTCAAAGGGAGTATTTATCTCTTTGGACTTCGTCATCGCGCGCGCTTTTTAGGTGAGAATCCAACCTGGCTTGGCTATGAAAGTCTCGCTTCAACCGGTGATTCTATTTTTGTCGATGATCTTTCAGAAGATTCAACCCGCTTTTATGAATCAAAAGGAAATGCTCACCATCTCTATATTATCCATGAGGTCACTAACCATCTTACCGCGAGGGTGGGGCTTCGTCTCATTAACCAAAAGCATTCTCCAACCAGTTTAGGAAATGTCAGAGACGAAGAAGTCCAAGTTCAAAACTACTATGCGCACGTTAAGTTTGATTTTTAACCTGTTTATTTGCCTCTCCCTTTATTCAACTGAGGCCCGTGCTCAGGCATTTGAAAATCTACCTGAGTTTACTTTTCTCACTGAAAACGAACAGACATCACTAGACGATCCAAGAACCATAGACCCGGAGTACGCGGGCATTTTGTTGACTTATAGTCGCACGATTAACCAAGAACTCGTCTGGGCAAAATCAAGAAGGATTTTTGATGGAGCACTAGGAAGCCTTAATGGAACTCAGTTCTGGGTAGAAAACCGCGCTCGATTTATGGCTGACTTAAACGAGTCTTTGGAGTTTAAGTTTTACTATTTGGATGAAAGAAATCTTGAATCAGAACAAATCATTCACGTGCCTGAGCTGATTTATAAGTTGAGTCCTCGTTTTGGCTTTTCAGTTTACGGAGAACTTTCGTTTTACAAGCGGCAAAATGACGTTGGTTTTAGTTTATTTTGGCGTCCACAAAATGGTGAGGAATTAAAATTTTTTGGAAATATCGTCGACTTCACTCGAAACGACCGCAACGATCGTCGCGACCGCTTTGAAAATGGGGGCTTTCCTTATTCGGCGGGTCTAATCTGGAGATCGTTTAAGGAAAGTGAACGAGCATTTCAACAAGAGATGTTTAATCTTTCAGTCCGGTATGAAACTCCGACGGTGTGGACCTTCCCCGACGCCCTCGAACAATATGAATTTCATCGTATTTCCGTTCAAGCTCACATGATTAAACCCTTGAGCCCACAGTGGCGCATGCAGGGGCAGGCGCAACTTGATCAAAAACGAGAAGCCAAATCTCCCTGGGGCTCACTGTCCACCGTTAGCAGGCAATCGGTTCGTACTGATCGCATTCAATCTCGATTTCGATTTGAATATTTAAGGGCAGATGCGGATATCGTTACTGGATTTGGGCTGGCCGCTAATTCGCGGCGATGGGAAAAAGACGCGGGACCGATTTCTTACGTTGAAGCCGTTCCCTTTCTTTATATGACTGTTGCAGGCTTTGAACGGGTCACCAGAAATGATCTTTGGACAATCGAAGTGGATTACACTTTTCATCGCCAATCCGGCGTTGCTAGCTTTCGCAGTCGCCCCGACGATAGTCTCAACACAGAAACAAGACTTTTGACCGCTTACGACTTCGTATTTCCTAAAAACGCCACCCTTCGCCTTGCCGCAACCTGGGATATACAGCGATTGTTTAAGAATAAGTTCTGGGGGGGCGGAATGGGCGAATTCGCCGTTGAATTCTAGACCTGACCTTACGATAAGATAAGGCATGGGGGCGAAACACTTACTAGCATTGGGTTTGACTGGTCTATTGGTGGTCTCGTGTACCTCGGATAGTTTTAATCGATCACCCGTTAAGTCAACGGGCAACAATCCGTCTCCAAGTCCAACAATCACTTTGTCCCCAACACCAACTCCAAGCGGCTCTCCATCGCCAAGTCCCTCTTCTACGCCAGCTGCCGGTTTTGAAGTGGGTGTTTGCACTCATTTAGATACCTCATCAAAAATTCAGCAGATTGCACAAATGGGAGCCAAGTGGATTCGCATCGACATGAATTGGAACATCATGGAACCCAATTCAGGTCAGTGGCAGTTTGCCATTTTTGATCAAGTGATCGACTTGGCTCTAAGTAAAGGCCTGCAAGTTTACGCAAGCATTGGCTATACCCCGGCGTGGGCAGCCACAAACGGAAAGACCGACGGCTCAGGTCTTCCTCAAGTCGACAAATGGGTGCGTTTTGTGAACACCGCTGTTAACCGTTACAAAAACAAGGTGCGCTACTTTGGGATTTGGAATGAGCCCAATTTGAGTGGATTTTGGTCAGGAACCGCTGACCAATTTGTAGATCTCGTGATGCAACCAGCCTTTGATGCCATTAGAGCCATTGATCCGACAATAAAAGTTCTGGGGCCCGATTTGGCTCACCTCTACAACGCGACGATTTCCATGAGCGACTTCTACGGTGCCATTCAGAGAAAAGGCTGCCTGAGTTGCTTTGATATCATCACCCATCATATTTATGCGGGCACCGATTTTGAGCAAAAGGTTAACGGCTTTTACATCGGTGGCATTCTCTACAAAGACGGTCTTAAGCAAATTCTGGAAAGGGTGGGACTTTGGGGAAGTCCCGTTTGGATCACTGAACTCGGTGTCGACGCGGCACAGTCAAGTGAAGCTGAGCAGAGTGCTCGTGTTGTCGAGCAGCTTCGCTTTCTTGCCCGCCAGCCCTGGGCTAAGAAAGCTTTTATTTACGAACTAACCGATGACCCGGCTACGGGCTGGAATTACGGATTGATTAAAATCGACGGCTCTCCGAGACCATTTTATTTCGATGTAAAAGCACTTATTCAAAACGGCTTTCAATAAAGAATAGACCGCTTCCCGCCTTTTCAAACCTATAAATTTTCTATGCTTCCGATGATCATGTAACAAGCTTAAGGCTTTGATTTTGCAGGTTGTTTCAAGCTACGGAATGGGAGCGTTAAATGCCCTTTGAAAAGCTTAGTTTTCACTTTTGTTTAGTTATTCTTATCTTCGCTTTAGGATGTAACAGCAATCGAAACGAGCTCTCCGAGTCTCCATTACCATCTCCCACGCAAGCTCCGACGCTTATCGAACAAGACCCCCGCGCCCTGGCAGCAAGCGATTTACGCATTTTAGACACTATGGATACGCGAGGGCCCAGATGGGTAGATTCGGTCACAAAAAAGGCTTACTCAAAAGTGTTTGGGGGACACACCGGAAGTTATGTTCTCGACTTTTTTAAGGAGCGCATCAAGCACAGCCTTTCAATTCCGGAACTCGCTCATCTCCAGCAAAGGCCTCCTGAGTTGCCTTTTATGAAATGGGAGCAAGACGCCGAAACCGATCACAAATCACTTGATGTTTCGGACTTGCTCGCGGCATTCAACATAGGATCAGCATTTTATTTGAGAGGAGCCATCAACGAAGCCATTGTAACTTTGAGATTTTTAAATTTGGAGATTCCAATAACCACCCCAAGAGTTGGCATCATGGGTTTTGGAAAAGGTTATCGCAAATTTGAGATGATCGGCGGCCAAGTCTACGTCATTCCTCCGGAGATCCGCGTTTCAATTTTAGTTCACGAGGCCCGACATTCTGACTGCAGCACACCCTATTCAATCGAGGATATTCAAAAAGCACGAAAGGCAGAATCGGCGCGACAATTCATTGAAGAGCTCGAGCGAACAGACTGTGGATATGTTCACACATTTTGCCCCAAGGGCCATGCTTACGAGGGTATACCCGCTTGCGATAAAGAGCCTTGGGGGGCCTATATGATAGGAACCATCTATGCGATGGCCGCCACTGCCAATTCGATAGCCAAAGGTGGCGACGAGTATAAAACGGCAGTCCTAGATGCCACTGTTGTTGACGGGTTCTCTAGAATTTTGGATAAAAAACCAAAAGAAATATTAAATGGAGCCCATGGCGACCCCATCTTGACCGATACCGGAACTTTGAAACATCAATAGACAATGCGCAAATCAATAACACTCATTTTGACCTTATTAGCTTTGATCGGAGCCGTCGTTTATTTCTTGTCAGCGCAACGAGAGGTTACAACTGCTCCAGAGAACTTTAACCAAACGGATATAGTTCAATCCCCAACAGACCAAGATATTCAATCGGCCTTAAGCGCCAGCGCCGAGTCCAAAACGAATCATTCGCCGCCAGCGAATCCATTGATTGACAGTGACATTCTCAATCGCCCCCTCGAAGTTCCGCTGTCGAAAGATCTTCGTCAAGAGGTCGCGCGAGATCCCCATCGCACCCCGCCCGGTTTAATCCGATTCAGCATTTCATTGGGCGCAAAAATGGGTGCTATACAAAACTTTGAACAAGCAGCTCGATTTTCGGTCGAGCTTGGAAGCTGTGCCCGAGGTAACTCCAAAGAATTTCCAGAATCCGCAATGGCCCTTTGCCTACTAAACGCCAAACGCCTGTCCGCTCGCTTTCCTGAGCTCTCAACTGAATTCAAAAACCTTCAGAATTCGGTGGACCCCACGGTTCTGGAACTCATGAATCAGCTAAATTAGCACTTTGCGTTTTGACTCTGAATCCATTGAAATTATTGAAGATTTTCGTACATCTGCAGGCCTTTGAGATACTCCCCATTCAGTAGGGCCGAATCAACCCACGTAACTTTACTGATAAACATTACGACACCCCTACGAAATGATTTCAGTCCCCCCTAACCCGTAATAAGTGATATGAATCGCCGCGTTAACGAAGAGAGATTCCATTTGGAGGTCATTATGAAAGCATTTTTAGCACTCATTTCGCTGGTTTTCTGCGCAGGCCTTGCGACCGCGCAAGAAGTTAGCCCCGGGAAAAACGGCAAGCGCCCAGAGCCAAAGCCTGTTCAAACCGTATTGTTTAAGGTTGATAAAGAATCTGGAAAGGTTTTTGCCGCCGTTGTTGATCGACCTAACATGACGCAAGAGGATCTCAAGACGCTCGCTTCATCCAACGAAATTAAGTTTGAAGAGATTCCCCAAAAATTAGTCGCAACATCGCGCGACGAGCTTGATAAAGATGCAGCTCATTCCGCTTGGTACTGGGCTTATTGGTCTGGAGGCATGTATTGGGGTGGTGCCTACTATAATCCTTATTGGTACGGATACGGTTATGGGTATTACAACTATTACGCTTACAACTGGTACGGCTCCTA
>JADLCR010000089.1 GCA_020847095.1 Oligoflexia bacterium
GGGGTTGGAGTAGGGGTTGGAGTAGGATACGGCGTCGGTGAGTAAGTAGGGCTGGGAGTAGGGGTTGTGATAATAGGAGTCGATGAGGGACTGGGCGAGGCTGTGGCCGTTGGTAATGGTGTGGGAGATTGGGAGCCAGGAATAATTCTCGATGATTTTTTTGACTGCACGATGAACGGCTGATCATTGGTGCATCCGCTCAAAAATAGAACAAAAAGGCTTAAGGTGAGGAGTAGCTTCATAGGCCTTGTAGGAGCAAGATAAAAGCCACTAAAAAGCTTGTGATTTCAGCATGTTAGAGTCTGTAATTTGAGTGGATTTTGATCACTTGTTTGGACTCTGGACAAGAGTCTAAGAATCGACAGCCCTTCTCTAAAGACCCCGTTCGTTTACCGAAGAGTTGGTTGTGAAAAAGCATCTTAGCATGGGCATCCTTTGCCTCGGGATTTTGTGTTCAGCCAGGGCCGCCGCTGATTTTCCATATGTGTTTTTGGCTCATCCCGTAGGTCTCATGCACGGTCTCCAAACCGGTCAAGCTCCCGGGTGGTCAGCCACCCATTGGTTCAAAGTATCAGAGAGCCTTTCGCAGATTTGGGGCGCACCCCTCACGATGAGAAACAAAACGACCCTAAAGGATCTCACTTACGAAAGTGATTATGAGCAAATGTTGACGGTGGCCAATTTTGGCCTGCAGCTTCATGAAGACTGGGCCTTACAGGTCTTTCTTCCTTATTCGTCGCGAGGTGGTGGAGTTTTTGATCCGACGATTGATCGATTTCATATTGTAACCGGATCAACTCGATTTCGCAGGCAGGAGTATCCAGAAGGGCGCAACCGCTTTGAAGTTGGAGAAGACGGTACTTCAAGATTTACAAATTCTAAGTCCGCGGGATTTAGTAATGTGAACTTTCAGCTTCGTTACTGGCCCATAAAAATCGGGGATCCCAAAAAGTGTCCTTGTGGGTTGGGCTTTACCCTGGATTTCAAATTACCCCTGGCGTCTGCAAACACAGGGTTAAGTAGCGGAAGCTTCGACTACTCTTTTTATACGCACATTGGTGCACCCCTTGGCGAATTAGGAGGGCTCTATTTTACTGGGGGAATTAATCGTTTTGAAAAAAACTATGCCTTTGCCAGCTGGCCTCGAAAAGAAACTCTGACGTTTTGGGATCTTTCTTTGGACATCGGATTGTCAGAACGCTGGAGTTTATTAATCATGTTTCGAGCGCAGTCTCCGTTAATGGACGTCGATCAACTCGAGTACATCGATCCTGAGTTAGACAACTATAATCGAATTTTGAATCGGATGGCCACAGGGCACAATGCTCTCGTTCACTGGCGAGTCAATGAATCCATTGGTGTTGAGTATCGCCACGATGAGCGAAATCACTTCCACTTGATTTTCTCCGAAGATCTGTCTTTGGGAAGACCCGATGACGTGGGGGTGTTGAGTTATGTCAATCACGCTCCAGATATCATGGCGACCTTTCAGTATTCGCTTTGGTATTGAGCATATTTGCTTTTCAATTTTTCGTCGAACAGGTTGACAGGATGTAGGACCTGATTTGTTGAGTCCTGATCAACGTCTTTCATAGGCCTTCCGAAGAAAACTATGATGAAAATTGCAGTTTTAATTTTTCTTCTCTGCCTCTTCTGGAGCGGCTTTGCTGGCGCTTTAACGGTGGGTGTTTGGCCCACCAAATCGGTCAAAGTCACTTTAGCTGATGGTGAGTCTCAAAACTTTGGCGAAGAAGTGAGCTTTCAACTTTTGAATGAGTTGTATCATGTCAACGGCCTTCGTGTTGTCCCCCTTGGGCTTTATCAAAATCCTGTTTTGTTGGATGTAGATATTACTCCTAAGATTAGGACCTTCCTATTTGGGGTCGGTTCACGGTCAAATCGCATTGTCTATGGATTTCGAGATCAACAAATGCTCTTCGATGGTCTTGACAATGAGTTTGTAGCCACTCCGGAAGAACGCTCCCAGTGCGAGCGCCCTGATTTTTTTAAAAAGCAGGTTCGAGCTCATGGTTGGGGACCGTTCAAAAGCAATTTTGGAGCGCAGTTTGACGAAGGAGCGACCCTCTCCTTGGCTGGCTATGGATTTGGATTTAAGCAAAAGCGTTTCGATATTAAAGTTGAGATTGAATTCCAAATTCGCGATTTTCGAGCTCAAACTACAGAAATCTTAGTTATTCCCTTGCTCGCAAAAGGAAGGGATCTTTTCGTCTTGGGATCTTACGATGGCTTTTCATTGGGGCTTGAACTTCAGAGCCGAAAAACTTTAGGGGATGCGCTAAAGGTTGCTTTGCCCCTGTTGGCCCAACGATTTGTTCAAAATTTTGAAAAGCGCGTGAGCCCGCAGTCTTCAATTGCGCCATCAGTCATCGGTCTTGGACTTAGTGAGCCAATGGATTTTCATCAAGTGGATCTCGATCTTGGCTCCCAGATTCAGTCCGCACACGCTTCAGTGGAACAGCTCAGTCAGTGTTTTTCAAGACGCCCCAATTGGTTAGAAGAAACCGCTCGGGGGTTTATGGCCCTCGTTGGCTGGTGGAAATATAAAAATATTTTTGATCAGCCCTTAAGACCCTGGGATCACACCCCATTAAAGTGGTCCACAACGATGACGAAGGTGGCTCTTGTTGATACGGGAGTCGATTACAACGACCCGGTCATCGGTCGGCATGTGATCGAGCTCTTGCCGGGTAAGATTGCAGGCTTTGATTTTGTGTCTTGGGATGACCGTCCAAGCGATGATTTGGGTCATGGTACGGCTGCAGCCAAATATCTTTTGAGAAAGTTGCAAGGGCGGGTAGCCATTATTCCCATTAAAGTGATTGGCAGTCGCGGGGAGACCCTAAGCTCGGCAATCTTTCAGGGGCTCAAATACTCAAAAGATTTAGGTGTGAAGGCCGTCATTATTCCTTGGAAGCCTCAAGATGGAACGTCGCGCGCTTATCGAGAGGGAGTTTCGCTTTTGACGGATTCAGGAATCAAGATCTATGCGCCGGCAGCAATCTTGGATCGTGATCCTAAAGTATTGAGTCCTCAGAAAGTAACGAGTTCGAGATTCAAAACCTCTGGGCTTGGCGGGGCGCCATTGCGGCTTGAGCCCGAAGCAGTCGCTGTCTTAGATACGTTTATCCAAAGTTTTTCAAAGGGGGAGTTATGAAATACGCCTTATTTATTGGATTACTCCTGAGTGTCGCGGGGTGCGCTAACTATACGGCCTTTAAAGCTGTTGAAAAAAATGCGCCGACTCGCACCGGCGACAGTGTGCCTGTTGAGGTCGATCAGGTTCCGGAGTGCGTTGTTGATTTGCCCCAGGCCCAGCTTGATGGGAACGTAAACTCCTTTGAATTCAAAA
>JADLCR010000090.1 GCA_020847095.1 Oligoflexia bacterium
GATTTATTGCCTCCCAACTCATTGCGGAAGAAAAACGAACTAAATCGTACTACTTCATTGTTTTTGTTTCTGGGTTGGCAGGCATTATCGGTGCTGGCTTCGCATTCAGCGTTCCTTGGACGCAATTGGATGTAAGCTACAATCAGCAATTCTTTATAAAGTTGGCCTTTTTGTTTTCATTCATATTAGTGCTTTCTACCAATTCCAAATTTCGAGCAGAGATCGGATTTCAAAATTGGATGAAGATTTTGGCCCCTGTTATGGTGGTTATTTGGTCAATGAGCGGCTTGTTAGTTACAAGTCAATGGAAAGAGGGCTTGGATCGCCTTCGCGAAATTCAAGCTCGAAGACCAGGATGCCAGTTGATTGAGGATCTAAATGAAAAGCGGTTTCTCATGGAAAGAGGAATTAACGTTAGTTCTTCCCAATACATTTCACTACTTCTAAATGGAAGTTGGACCATTACAAGCATAGTCTTTTTTGCGGATTTTCAAGACCCAACTAATAATCTTTGTGAGGTAAAGACCTGGACCTCGGGAGTCAAATACCTTGGTTCAGAATCCTGGGCAAATTCATCAGCGCCTTGGCTTGCGATGCCGCTTATCGAACGACAATTTGATTTTTCTCATTTCTTCGAAACCCCCAAGTGAGATTCTCGGTAAATTGAGGAAACTGGTTGAACACTAATCAAGCTCCAAGATGGCATGTGAATCTAGCATACTTTGCCTCAGCTAAACATGCACGCTACGGCAAATTTCATCGTGCGCTTACGGCGCTCAACTCACTTAATGTTAGTCCCTATGTCACCGAAGAAGAACTCCGCACGGCTCGACTTCGGCCATCTGAAGCCACTAAATTGGGTATTATTTTTAGATCCCCTCATCCAATTAGAATTCCCAAATCGACCAGGAATTTCGATTTATTGAATCCCCGCAATCGGCAAATCCTGGACCCTATCGTTGACTTTGTCTCGCCACGATTTGGGCCGCTTAGTTACTTATCAGAGTTGGTCAAATGTTCTAGCAGCGAAGCTGAATTAACGTACATTTCCACAACAAAGAGTTTGTTTATAATAAGCACTTTAGGCTCCCGCTTTAAGCTCCGACCGGGGCGCTGGATCGTACCTACTAAATATTGGCGAATTTCTTCTTTACTTCTCAAGAGATCTCGACATTGGAAATTCCTTTCTATTGACGAGTCTCGACAAATTCTGGTCAAGAATTTAATAATTAATCAAATCAAAAAAAGCTCGATCGCAAATTGGTATGATATTGGGTGTGGGACTGGACGGTTGGCGCTGTCTTTAGCGCCAAGCCTTAAGCATGTTCAGATAACTGGAGTTGATCCTCTGGCGCGGGCACGCCATAAATTTAAAAACCTAAGATTTATTTCAAGAAAGTTTCAAAATCTCGGTAAAATCTCTTCAAACTCACTAGTGACCAGCTTGGAGTGCATCGAACACCTGAACTCCCAAGATCTAAAGTTCTTTGAAAGACAGATTTTTTCTACTTGGAGCCCTCGCGAAGTCGTAGTGACCACGCCGAACAAATCCATTAATTTAAGACCAAAACTAATGCCCGGGCTTGTGACGAGGGATTCCTTACGTCACCCAGATCATTGTTTCGAGTTTACATTTTCAGAGTTCCGAGCTTGGTCCGAAAGAATCAGCAAAAAATACCTATATTCAGTTTCATTCTCGGGCTTTGGCAATCATTTCGAGCCTTGGGGATTCCCCTCAAGCCTCGCCCACTTTAAAAATCTTGATACTGGTTTAGCTTCTTTAAACCAATCTCAGCGACTTGCAGTGCGCGATCAAATCTGGCGAATTTTAAAACGCTTTGGTCACAACGTACATTCCATTTACCTCAACGGAAGTCGCGTGAGGCAAGACTACATTCCCAGTAGCGACATCGACCTTACGGTCATTTTTAAAAAAAAGCCCCCCCACCTCGGTCGCCATGAGTTCAATAGGATTTCGAAATTTGGAATCGAAAAATATAAATGCCTAGTCGACACCTCCGGAATAACACTTTGGCAACTTCAGCGGTTTGGATTTCCCAATTTCTACTCTCAGTTTCAATTGCTGTTGGGACCCGAACTTAATTTTCGGATTATGGCCCCCGAAAAGAGCAGCTACGTTCGCCGCGCTGCTCGACACACAATCCAGTTATTGAAACAGCTCAATGGCAGTCATAATGTTTCTCAAACTGTTACTCCCCCAGATCCTAACGATCCGTTCTTGGGCTATGCCACTACTCCGATTATTACTGACAACGGGAAACCGCGATTCGGTTTTAAAGAACTTGATAACACGCTGGGAAGAATCGCGAATGTATTGATTGTTAAAAAATCGTCAATTCACTGTGCCACTCGCTTGCAACGAGCCCAAATGACATCCCGACACGTGGGTCGGAAATGGGGACTGCTTTTAACTGAGTTTCATAGATTCGTTCGGAAGAGAAATTCGTACTTGATTCCGACCACTCAATATGAAATTGACTTGATGAGAAAACTTTGTCGGAAGGCATTGGATTTTCAAAACTATTTTCTAAAGGAGATCCATCGTGAAGGTAAAAACATTTAACTCTATAGATGGTTGGCATAAACCCTGGGAAATTATTGATCAGCTCCTCAAACAATTTATCGTCAGCGAATGTCATCACCTACTTCGAGAACCGAAGTGCTCAGTTAAGCTCAAGAAGGCAACCCATATCGGTTTAGCGGGAGAGTTACTTAAACAAGTAAACGAATTGCGAGAAGAGCCGTTTTCAGCAAGTCGGAGAGTAAAAATTCCCAAAGCTATGGATTCTTGGTTAAGTGATCTCATCGAAAATTATCCCCCCATTGGCAGAGATCGCGGAATCACAGTTCTTAAATCCACCCAGAAGTTTTTTAGATCATATTCTTCTAAATCAGTCACTCGCCCTTCGGTTCCGAAAACCCCTGCTCGCGAGAAGGTTCTCAGACCCTCAACACGACCAGGCGACAACTGTGAACCGTTGTCATCTCCACCCCTTAGATGGGTTCGCGGCTTTTTGCACAGCCTTTTTGTCGACGTAGAGCTAAGTGCTATGGAGCTCTCGGCGGCTGGCATTATCATGGCCAAAGACACTGCTTATTTTAGTGAATTTGCTTGCGACTTCAGCCTGCACATTTGGGACGAGGGGCGCCATGCCGAAATTGCCCTTTACGGATTGCGATTTTTGGGCGGAAAACTCGGCGATTACACCTACACGAATCACACGTGGAATAAGGTTAACCAATTCTCTGAACTCGTTGAGCGCATTATGGGCGAAAACGTAATCGAAGAAGGCAACGCTTCGGACCGAGCCATGGGTCAAATTAAAAATCTAAGATCCATGGGTTATCATCAGGCAGCAAATCTTTTGGAACACATCAATGTCGATGAACTTCGTCACGCCCGTCTGGGCAATAAGTGGGTAAAGCGGATTCTTGAACAAAATGATAGACAATTTATCGACCTGTTCAAGAGAGTTAGCACTAAAATCGGCCGACCACTCAAACACCAAATTTCGTGTTTTGAAAACCTCGATGCTCGCATGCGAGCGGGATTTGATCGTAATTTTTTAAAACAATTCGGATTAAGTGCCGCCGGTGGGTGAGGCGTAAACAGGCAAAATGATTTTTTTCTTTTTTAGGCCACCAAAATAATATTTCGGCTTCGAAAGCTTCTTGCTACTCGTCGTTGCGCGAGTTCGTGCTTGCGATTTTATTGAATTCTTTTTGACCATGACTTTTCTATCCAAAAGATTTGTGTTAAATTGCTCAAGTTCCCACTACGGTGGGCGAAGCATAGACCGGCAATGCGATTTTCTTCTTCTTGAGTCTTCCAAAAAAATACTTACCCCTGACCGAGGTTTTCTTGGTCGATTTTGTCTTCTTTCGCGAAAAAACCCGACGATTCTTAGCCACTGTTGCCCTTTCTTTACAGTGATAGCCCATATGTACAGCGTTACCCAGTGCGCCGCAACTGCAATTTCTGCTAGAGCAACGGGATAATTATGTTAAAGTTTATTGGTTTTGATTACCGGGAGGCATTGATATCTTGCTGAACCTTACATTATTTTCTTCTAAACCGCCTTTTGCGGTCATACTCCTTTCTAATTTATTGTTATTTGGGACCTTGGCCCAGGGCCAACCCGAAAATAGCACCCTATATGTCAGCCAATTGCTCGAACAGTCCTCAAATGCTCCTTTTAAGCTGTTTTTGGATCTAATTGCTGATGCTGAAAAGCCTATAGAAATTCAGACCATCGAGGTCACCCAGAATAGCTTGCAACCATCTCAAATTCGCGCCTTACCCCCCCTTGACGGTCACTGTACGCTTGAAGATTCTTTAAAGGGGGAAAAACGAAATGTTTTCCGATGTACGAACCTACTCGTACCGACGCAACTTCCCCAAATACCTAGCCAATTTAGAATGGTTCTAGAATCAAAACAACGCATGGATTTGATAAAAGTAAAAATTACTGCAGTTCTCGAGGGAAAGAGAGTGAATGTGCACAAGTCCCCACTGCGTGTAGCACTTGTTGAGATGAAATCCCTTTTTAATGAACTCAAACCTCTGATCAAAGGAAACCTGGTGACCTTGAATCCTCGAGAGTATCTTTTGAGGCAGTCGCTTTATATTCCTCCTGGCTTTCGAGTTCGAGTTCTTGCCGGAACAACGCTCCGACTTAACCCTGGAGTCTCCGTTGTTTCCAGAAGCCCCGTGGATTTTTTAGGGGAAGCCCATAATCCCATTAAGATCATCGGTTCAGATGCAAATCGTCCTTGGGGTAGTTTTGCCGTCGTAGCTCCCAAACAGGAAATGCAGGCGACGTATCTTACGGTTAGTGGCGGATCTCAAGCCTTAATTGAAGCGATGGAGTTCAAAGGGCAGATGAGTCTTCATCACCTCGATGTAAAACTCTCCCACTCCAGATTTGAGAACTCCCAGGGTGAGGACAGTCTAAATATTAAATTTTCTAAAATACGCCTTGAAAATGTTATGTTCGCAAATGCAAAAGGCGATTTATTTGATGGTGATCAGGTTATTGGCCAGATCACCAATTCTCACTTTAGTAATGCGGGCAATGACGCCATTGATTTTTCACATTCGTTGGTTACCGTTCGAAACTCAACTGTTGAAAACGCGAAAGACAAATGCATCAGTGTTGGCGAAAGCACTCAATTGGTCGGAGATAACCTCCGGCTTAGAGGTTGCAGAACTGCATTGGCCAGCAAAGATGATTCAATTGTGAAATTGGGGAGCTCTCAAATCAATAACGCTGAAGTGGCCTTTGCGGGATTTCGAAAATTTGAGCGATTCAAGCGTGGTGGCACGATCTTTATAGACAATAAAATGAAACTCGAAAACGTTCAAAAAATGCAGCAGATCGACTCCTACTCATTGGTCCGAAAGTTATGAATTTTGTGTTTTGGTTACTTATAATCTTTACCGATGGCCGCTCCGCAAACGCTTATACTCTGACATCGCAAAAGGGGTATACGTTTTTGTCTCAGTCTTTTGAACAGTGTCAGGCTAGAAATTTAAAAGGTCCCTCTGAATACCCATTCGACAACACTATAGAGTCTATTCAAACAGCTTTCGATTTAGGCGCAGACTTGGTCGAAATTGACATTCAAAGAACCAAAGACAACGTTTTAGTCTTGTTTCACGATTGGAATCTTGATTGCCGCACTCAACTATCAGGAACTATCGAGGATTATACTTGGAGTGAATTGAAAAAAGTAGATTTCGCCTATTACTTGTCATTCGATAATGGCATCACCTTTCCGCTCAGAGGAAAGGGCCTTGGTAAAATTGTCAAGTTTTCTGAAGTACTAAAAAAGTTTCCTAACAAAGCCTTTCATCTGAACCCAAGGGGTAAAAAAAGAGTTCTACTGGGAGACTTATTGGTCAACGAATTGAGAAGGCATCCTGGCCTTCCGTTTCAGAAGTTTGCATTTTGGGGAAATAGGGAGATTTTTCTGGCCATCAAAAATGAATTTCCAGAATTTGGTGATTTCATTCCCAATGGTCCGCAGGTGTCTCGTTGCGTGCAAGATTATTCGATCTGGGGATGGACCGGTTGGTTTCCTCCAAGTTGCAGAAACCGAGGCATAAGCATAGACGCAAGATCGCACCGAGTACGATGGATCTGGGGCTGGCCTGAGAAGTTTATTGAACGCGCCCACTCTTACGGTTCAAAGGTTCATGCAATTTACGTTGAAGACAAAGATACCTTTCAATCCGTCGCGAATACTGAAATCGATTCGATAATAACCAGAGATATCGGTCTATTGTCAAAATTGCGTGATCAGCAGGAGCTTATCAGCACAATCGACATCAAACTCACTTCAGAAAATGAGACTAAGCTCAGAAACTTGATTGCTCAGACCCGACAGCGCAACAAGCTTGACAAAACTACAAAAGAAAAGATTCCTGCCCGAATTCGCATAAGCAACGTGGAATACTCGGGCACACTTAGGCTCAGGGGCGATCTTCCGCGCCACTGGGATGAGAAACAACCTTCGCTCAGAGTCAAGATCAACGGACCTTATTATCCTTGGGGCATTCGAACTTTTGATTTTATGCTCACAAGCGACAAGATCTACGAGCTTGAGCAAACGGCCTACGTCATGGCCAGAAGATTGGGTCTCTTTATACCATCGAGTGGATTTTCCCGTTTGACTCTTAACCTTCGAGATCTCGGAATGTACTTTTGGATTGAGAGATTTGGTAACAATATGAGAAAGCGCCATCAACGCGATTCTGGCTCTTTTATTTATGAAAAGGATGTTTGGCTTGCTTCCATCACTCGCCCGGACAACTCAGTTTATCAAAATACCTTCCTCAAAGGGACTGACTCACTAAACCCGATTCGACTATTTCCGAATATTTATAGTGTAAAATCTGAAACCAAGAATCTTGAATCTCTTTCCATGCAGCATTTTTCGAAATTTCTAGACCTTTTAAGGAGTCCAAAAACAGATGTGGCGAAATTATCCAATGTTCTAGATGTCGAGAAGTTTGCCAAATGGAATGCACTTCTGGTTGTCTTCGGCTCAGTACACGCCGCGCTGGGCGATAATCTGAGATGGTATTTGGACCATACCACCGGCCTGTTGGAACCGATCGCGTACGATCTTTTACCTCAAAGAATTCTAGCAGCTGGCGAAGCACCAGACGCTCGGCTATTGAGAAATTGTCCGTTTTCTAGGAAAATTCTCTCCTACCCGTCGATAAAGCGTCTTAGAGATGATTACTTGGGCCGGCTGGTGCAAGAGTCACAATTCGATCCGCTGGCTATATCCGACCGGACTTTTGAAAATATATCTGGTCATTTGTCGGAAGAGCCGTTTGAAACACTTTCTGGAGATGGCCTTTCAAAACGAAGCCAGAGGCGCTCAGATCTCATTCACAACTTGAGTTTAATTAGAAAATGGTTAGCAAAAAACAAGAACAATTGACATGCAAACAGATCATACCGATACGAGCGCCGGACGCAATTACTCGTCGCCACGCAACAGGCGTCCTGAATGTTTTTCGTATTTCAAAGCAAGACGTCGTTTATGACCTGGATGGCGTTGCGGCCCAAGTATGGCTCAGAATTGATGGGAGAACAACGGCTGAGGAAATTGTTTCAATGCTCCTGAAAAAATATTATGTTTCAAGATCTAGACTATCAAAAGATATCACTCGACTGCTTCTTGAGCTGAAAGTTAGTCGCCTCATCACTTTAAAAATCACCTGAGAACCTCAGAAGATTTTTTTTCGAGGTAATGAAGCAACAAAGAAGTGTATTCCATGCCGGTCGGCATTTGCTCGCGCTCGTGCTCTACCTCTTCACCAAAATAGAAAACGCCCTGCCCCGGCGTTAAAATGATCCGTTCTTCACCCATAATTAGAGGCCAATTCTGAGCCGATTGCTCGCTTGGCTTGCGGAACGATTGGTCTAACATTACTGATGAACTAAATCGACACTGACGTCGATCAAGATGTCTTCTCAAAACTGCCAAATTGGCGTACCTCACCCAATAATTATAAGACGCTTTCAGAGGACGCCCAAAAACTTGGCTCGTAAACTTACATAGCCCTTGGTGCAGCCGATTAGCCTCTGTCTCGGTGTGCTCCCAAAACCGATGCGCCACCATATCATCGCCGTAAACCGCAAGACCCCTCGTAATTCGTTCAGATAAATATTTTGAATAGCTCGAAGCCACGATGCGGGGAAGTGCCCATGGAATTTTTAAGTAACGCTTTTTCCTGAGTTCTTTTCGCCACGAAACAATAAGTGTCCTTCGGTATTTTGCGCTTACCCAAGCCTTAGGCACGAGCACTCGGCTGTGAAAAAGGTACTCATGGTTAGTTTTGAGATCCTTTAGCGGCTTTTTCAAGCTCTGAATTTGCGCCCTAGAATCGTGCGACATTTCGACTGAAATTTGCAGTCCGGTCATTGGGTCAGTCAAAATGCAGTTCTTTTGGATAGGCCGAAGCGACGGATTTAAAATAAAGGGTCCATCTGGCAACTGAAGGTCATGGATTTTTAAACCCATAAACCAATCCAAACTTAACTTAAAACGAGGTCGACTTTCGACCTCTTTGGAATCTATTAGTACTCCAATAGACTTCAAATTTTTCAAATCTTTTGAACTGAATATTTCTTCGATGTTCGAGTTGGCAGAATTTTGCACCCCAAGAAGCTTCAAAAAAACATCTGGGGTGACTTGCGTTTTTAATCGTTCAACGGCCTTCCCAGGAACCATTACCCAAAACCCTTTTTGGTCACGAGCTAACTTTACTTCAGGATTCAAAAAATAGGTTTTCAATGTCTTAAACGAGGCTCAACAGAGGCTCGATTCCTCGTAGATGTTTGGAATATCGACTCTAAACTATTAAACACCTTCTTTAGAAAATGAACGTCGCAAAGCGGTATTATCTCACTCGGTTTGAAAGCCAAGACCGATTGCATTGCACGCGCTTTCATCCATGTCGTATAGGCAGTTTTGCTAAACATTGGATTTAGATCCAAAGGAGTAAAACGACCCAACTTAACCCCATTTTTCAGTAAAAGCGACCGGCCTCTGGCGTTGTCGATTCCCCTCACCTGCAGGTAACCGAAGATAACTTGCGTGCGGAAAAAGTCGAACCTCTTACTCTTAGCCAGGGGCCCTGTGTCCGCGCTGGTTCGATAAACGACCCCACACACATTAAATGGCAAACCACCCTTTCCTAACTCGCGGCCCAATAACACATCCCGATAAAGCACTAAGCTTTCTTGAAATGCATATCGCTCAAGGCCGCACTCAACCCAGGGTAAGCTCTTGTTGATAATAAAATGTGACAACTCATGAAAAATGCTGTTGGAATATTCTAAAACCATTCTCATGGTCCATATCCACTCATCACTGTTCTTAGTACTCAATCTCCAAAGTAATTCGTCGGCAATCGGGTTATAGTAAATTTCATGATTTTTGAGGTCGAACTCTTCAAGCGATCTCCCCACCGTGATAAACTTCGGCACTAACCGAGCCCCCAAGACATGAGCTAAAACTCTGTTTTGCCGGTAGAGTCGAGAGATATTATACAAAGATTTATCAAATAATAATCCCTCTGCATACAGCGGGTCAGGAATTGAGAGACGAGATTCTCGTCGCAATAGTTCGGCAAGTTTTTTCTGGAAACTGGGATCTGCGCCACTTCTCAAGTCTTGAGTTGAGTACTGGGTATTCGACATTTTTTTAATCCTCAATAAAATCCAACCACTCTTGAGCCTTATCAAGTTCTACAATCACTTTCTCTTTTTGAGACAACCCAGACATTTGCAAATCCCTTCTAAAATTAAATCGATAAAAAGCATCTTGTTCTCTTTGAGTTTTGCGGGATTTACGGTCATTTGGTAACTGAGGTCTGAGTTCAAAGCCGTGATGCTCCGAAATCAAATAACGTCGCCATCTTGTTTTCGCAGCTGTCGCTACCCTATTCTTTTTGAATAAATGGCCGCCTGCCTGAAGAGCGTAGTGAACCAAATCGCTGTCCGAGATTGCCCTATGGTCATTCAAGTCCAAAATTTGCGCTTCCGAAAAACCCTTTGCCCGATAAAACTCTTCGTAAGTGAGAAACTTTAAGGGTCTGTTAATCGCTCCAAAGAACATCTGAAAAAAATGGGCAATTGCAAACCCCTTGTTCTCAAGTTTTTTGCTGTTATTCACAATTGGAAAGTATGCACCCAATGGCTGATTTGACTTATTCAATTCTTTCAAGTGAGGAACACACCAGCGTGGTAGCGTTGAACGTTCGCTCACCTGCGCTAAGATCAAACTCCATCGTGGTTGTCCTAACACATCCCTGATCCGTGAATAAAGTCGGTACATTCCAAGATGGCGACGCCATGAGCCCGGCACTACGTGGGCTACTTTTTCGTGTATATACAATTTGAGTTTCAGATTTATGGGTTCCGGAAATCTTTTAAAAAAAAGAGTCAGCCCAAGTGCGCCGTCCCTAACAATGATGGGCTCATTCAAGGGGAGCGCCCTAAAATTCTTTAAATCAGCCAACAACACCGAGGTGGGACGCTCGTATCTCCAACGACTTGAGGGGCTAAACATATGAAAGTATTCCCCCCCCGACTGCTTTGACCAGTCGTCTACCAGCTGCCTTTTCACGCGACTGACAGTCTGTAAATCGTTAGTTAAAATACGGCGCATAAACTTCCATGTAGTCCTTCATATTGTGCACATCATCTCCGAACGCCTCGGGCGATCCAAGGCCCTTCGAAAGCAAAACGGCCCTATTTTTAAAACCCTCAAACAGTCGGATCCGGGATAGGTTGGCTAATTCGGAATCTAGCAAAGCCGACAGAGATTTAACAGAGAACTTTTGTTCAAAGTGAGAACGAATAAGACCTCTTAGAAGTTGAGGATTCTCACGATTTTTCAAAACCGCTTGAAAATGGTTTTGCAGATCTAAAGTATTAATAAAAGCTCCAAGAGGACTTGGGCGAACCTCAACAAATCGAACCCCCGGCCCCCTAAATCCCGAATAACCCGCCCAATTCGTCAGAATAGCTGGTACCCCTTGGCAAAGCGCTTCAGCTGGAGCCATTCCAAAGTCTTCATCATGAAACGTGCTCAAACTGACAAAGCAATCTGTTTCTTTGTACACCCGAGTCAGATCGCGACGATTTAAATGTCCAAGAAAAATAATGGAGGCTTTAAGCTCTGAAGATAATGAATCTAAAAACTCATTTATTAGTTCAAAATATATTCCGTTATTGTGACGAAAACCGAAATGCGCGCTAAGTATCTGATCAAATTCTCCAGCGATAAGTAATCTGACATTATTGTGTTTAACTCGAATCTTTAGAAATTCTTTGATCAAAAGAAGAACGTTTTTTTGTACACTAATTCGGCCGGCATACGCGAAAACAAACTCTTCTCGCCCCAATCTTAACTGATCTCTCACTGAAGTTTGACCTTCGGCTATCTCATCTTCTTTACAGGCGCTAATATGCACCGGAAATGGAAAGGTTCCCACGAACTGTGTTCCCTTGGAAATCAGGTTAGAAACAAATTTGGACTGCTTAGGTGACGAGCAAAGAAATCGCAAGCGTACATTAACCAAAAGATCTTGAATATCTAACCAACGCCACAGGTTCGTGGAGAAATTCCCATACACATGCACTAAGACCGGAGGCAAACACCGTGACCCATATGCCTCAATCAGGGCAACCAATAGAGCCGGAGGAGGTGGTTGATGATCTAAAAAAACAATTACACCGGGATTAAACTTAAAAATAGATCTCGCCTGCTCCCAAAGGTCGCGCTTTGACATTTCCAAGGTGTAATTAGTGCTCTTTATAGTAATCTGAGGCAGGTCTCTGTAGCACTTTTCAAGAGCGGGCAATATGAATTTGCAACTTACCCAAGTGGAAGGTTCAAAGGATTTAATTAAAGCAACCTTCAAAATCGAATTCCTTTCGCTAAGCCGATTACTCAATTTGCTGAGGTACCGCATTTGGATCAAGCGCCATACCTTGGCACCCCAGACAAGGTTAATAAATCAATTACTAAAATTGATCAATTACGTCTATGCTTAGATTCAACCTATTAAAGACTCAACACTCTCAGAGAAGGCTCTAAAAAAATCCCCTTCTCAAATTTTGGTTCAACCAATTTCTAAAAATCAATTTGAGACGGGTGGCTAAGGGAATTTTATGACTGACTACTTTTCCCAATACGTGACCCTCAGGTATTGGTAAATCCTCACCAGAGTGCAAATTCCGGGTAACTAAAATTTTTTGATCCTCTTTTTTGAAATAACGATTGATGTGCCAAATGTAATGACAAATCAGAATTTGTCGGCTCTTACACCAAAAAACGATAATGTCAAATTGAGATAACTCGAGAGTCGTAGTTCGCACCATCACATTTGTATTAGTGCCAATAAGAGGCTCCATAGAGCCCGAGGCAACGTTAAAACAAGTTAATTTGTTTTCCGTTAATTGACTCTTAAGCGCCAAAAACTTTTCGTGATCAACTTTTTCAAATTTAGGATCTTTATTAAACGTTAAATTTTCAGGCGTTTTCATACCAAAACTTTATCTGATTTAGCATTCCCACAAAATGACCATAATTTTCGCGAACCCACCAGAACTTAGATTGACTCCGGTCGACCGTAATCGATCGCCTTAAGTAGTCGAGCACTTCTTTGATCTCGTCTTTTGGCATAAACTTGAAGCTCACTTCTTGCGGCCAAATCACGGTGTTTATTCCCATGTAAACCTGTCGATCATTACAGAATTCGTAAATCTCTGGGAGAGTCTTCCAGTTTTCTCTCATTGGACAAACAGCCAGCGACATGCCTTTGTTATTGCTACGAGTAAGTTCGATAAAAAACTCCAGATTAGTTCTCATAAGGTCGTAACTTGCGTTCCGACGTATCTTTTCGTAGGTCGATTTATCTAAGGAATCGCATGAGACGGTAATCGCAGGTTTAAGCTTGTAAAGCATTTCGCGTGTCTTATCGTTTAGAATTGTTCCGTTGGTCGTAATGACTGTTTCAATTCTAGGATTTATATTGATAATGAGGTCCCAGATTTTATAGTAAAGAGGATTCAAAAAAGGCTCGCCGCCTAAAAACTTAGCTGCGGCCAAATGGGCAATAAAGGGCTCAATTTGTTCAATGAATGCGTCATCATAAGGATTTTGCAATGGCTCCAGCCTCTCGCGGTTTCGGCGAATTGAAGAAGAAAAGTACCCATTACACATAAGGCACTCGAGATTACATACGTTGCTGGTCTCAAATTCAAAAATTTGAGGCATTAAAGAATTCTTAGTAATCTTGCCAATCCCGTACTTGTCATAATCACGAGCATGTACCCCCTGAAAGTTTTCTGCCTCTAACTGTCTTTCACAAAGCCAACAGCCTTTGGATAAATTGCCCTCGGTCATGGCCTCCTGAAGTTCGGTGCATTTTGAGCCATTCCAGATTTCACTTAGAGTATTCTTGGGGTAGGTGCCCAGTTTATAACTTCTGTTAAAACAACAGGCTGTCACATTGCCATTTTGATCAAAATTCAAATTCACAGATGGCGCATGACAGATGGCACTGAGTGCCGAAGGGTTTCGTGTTGAATCATATTTTTTTAGAAGCCGAGAAGGCAGCATAACTAAAAATGCTAGCGTCGAATTTTTTAAATGTCGATCGATATTTTAACGAACGGCCTTGACTTGAAAACCAAGGCCGGTGCTACAATTATGCTGTGAAAATTGCAATTGTGACTTTCGAATTTGAGGGGCTAACGATCAATGGTGGCATTGGAACCGCCTATAGACGCATGGCCGAAATGCTTGCAAAGCAGGGTCATAAAGTTACAGTCGTCTTCATCCCCTTTGATTGGAATGAGTCGTTTAAGAAAGTAAAACAAGACTTACCAAAAAACTTAAGCACTTTTGAAAATCTTGGCATTGAGATAGAGTACTTATTAAATCCACTGTTTCATACTGCCCACAATTGGACTCATGATGAACGTTCAATGCAGGTATATCGATATCTAAAGCAGACTCCGTTTGACGTGATTCATTTTCCGGATAATTGTGGACTTCTTTATTATTCTTTGCTGGCAAAAAAATCAAATTTGGAGTTTCAAAAATCCATCTTTGTTGCAGGAGCACACGGCTCGGTTCACTGGACCAACACTATCGACAACAACTACTCTCTTAATTCGATCTTGCTCGCAGAGTGGGATCGTAGATCAATTGAAATGGCCGATGCCTTAGTGAGCCCAAGTGCCTATATGCTAGACTTCATCGATAGTGAAAAATGGCGAACTCCACCACATTCAGTTGTGATTCCTAATGTCAACTACCTCTCAAGACGCAAAAGATATCGCAATCGCAAGACTCTTAAAAATCCTTCCAATGGTTTGATTTATTTTGGACGCTTTGAACCTCGAAAAGGAATTTTTTCTTTCGTTGAATCTCTTAAGATTTTGCTAGATAAAAACATCGATATCGGAGCACAAACTCGACTGCCTGTGTATTTTTTAGGTTCTGCTCGCCCCCCTTGGCATAATTCCGTTGCTTATATCAAAGGTGAATTGGCCGCGTATCAAAAGAGAATTGATTTGCAGTTCGTATTGGAACTCTCGTCTGAACGAAGCTTAGAATTTATAGCCAGTCGACCTCGGCACTTGGTATGCATGCCCTCACTTGCGGACAATTCACCGTATGTCACATTAGAGTGCGTTGAACGCGGATTCAGATTTTTGACAACTGATCGCGGGGGCCAAAGAGAACTTATCGATTCTGCCGATCATCATTTTACACTCGCGGGCCCTGAACCAGAAAGGTTTGCTCAAGGTATAGAACGGCACCTTAAACAAAGCTTCAGAAATGTGGCACCCTCTAAGCTCGCTTTGCAGGCAAATAAACGATGGACCGAGTTTCATAAGCAGCTGTTGAGAAGACATTTGCAAATAAATGCTGTGAAGAGTGCCACCCCAAGTGAATTAGTTTCGATTGTTTGCGGAGCACCGCCAAGCGATAGCAGCCTAAATCTTTTTCAAACTTTGCTCTCAATTGCCATTCAAGATTATCCGCACATAGAAATTTGCCTTTCAAGCAATGTCGACATCAGCCACATACCTGGAAAGGCGGGCCTTCGAATTAAGAAGTTTAATCAACCACTTTCTTCTACGAGTTGGCGTGAAGTCGCAAGACAAGCAACTGGAAAATATATTCTGTTTTTGGATCAAGCAAAACTGGCCGACCCGGCAGCTATATCTGAGATGGTTCGAGTCGCCGAAAATCAATCAAACTCCAAAGAGCGGATTTTTGCGGTCAACGGAATCATCGAAGAGGAGTTGAGGGGCAAAAAGCACCTCAAAATGCCCTATCCGGACGACATTATGCATTTGATGTTATTACCCTCATCGGGAAACTCGCATCTTTTATGGAATCGAAAAGAGCTAATTAAGATTGATAAAAAGTGGGCAGCAAATGTGCTATCGGATACTGACATGTACCCACTTTTTTCCGGAGCCCTGGCTCGCGGGGGGCGCGTGGTGCCCATTCCCAAAGTAGTTATTGAGAGACCCTTTCAGGCGAGCAAATCGGATTATGAGGCCTCGTACGCTCGGTTCAATGCTCTTAAGCCACAGATTGGTTCATTTTCTAAATCAAAGAGTCGTCAGATGTATGCGCTTTTGGCAATATACAATGACAGTAACTATCTTCGAAAAATCAACCATGAACTTACCAGCAAATTGCTCCAAAGAGCTCCGCAGACCATTATTTAACGGCGGTTATAAAGCCCGCAGCCGCAGTAAAATTAGTTTGATCATCTATAAGCACGAACGAGCCAGTTAAGCGATTACTTTGCCAAGTATCTACTGCAATTTTTCTTGCCAAAGTTATTTGCATATTACAGATGTCGTTTGTCTCAACACCTGAAGCGCAGGCAACAGCAATGTGTCGATCAATATCTACTTTAGAGCACACTTGAAGGTCCGTGATGTCCGTTAAATTTGTGGTATGCATCAACTTGTACCTAGAGTCTCTTCTTAAAGGTGCGTTATCCATCCAACAAACGGTGGCTTCCAGTTGGTTAGTGTTTTTTGGGAGGTTCGCATCATCGAGTTTGCATAATAGTGTGCCGCGTTCTAAGGCTCGGTGCTCCTCGAAGGTGACTAATACAGCCGCTGGGGCACTTACATGCGTTACCGGAAATTTCCAATTTTTCAATGAATTGACGGTTAAAACTTCATCGCCTGGGTATGCCTTAATTTGGTTGCCAACCTTCAGTTTGCCCGTACATAGCCAAATCTGGTAATAATCCAGGCCCTGAATTGACACGCGCCTTTGCACGTAGGCCCGAGTCTGATTCGACTGATAGATTTGCATTCGCGGTATTTCAGCCAACCTGCCGAGCAATGAGGAACCTTTGCACCAAGGCATACGGGAAGATTTTCTTGCGATGTTTTCGCCGGATAACGCCGAAATTGGAATGAAATCTATTTTTCCGAACGAAAGGTCGCGCTGCATGAAGTTTATAGTTTTGCAAATAGAGTAAAAATGACCTTCCGAAAAACCCACTAAATCCATTTTATTTACACATACAAGCAGGTATGGTACCTTCAGCAGTGAAGCCAAATAAAAATGTCTCTTGGTTTGTTCAGTCAGTCCTTTAGTAACGTCAACAAGCAAAAGTAGAGCATCTGCAGTAGAGGTCGCGGTTATCATGTTTCTTGTATATTCAAAGTGCCCCGGCGAATCGGCGAGGATGACTCGACAATCGGAAGTGGAAAAATACCGATAAGCCACATCTATTGTAATCCCCTGAAGCCGCTCCTGCCGCAATCCGTCCGTAACCGCCAAATTGCTTCGGGCCATCTCAAGCTGATCTTCCGCAAGACAATCCGTATCCAGTAGTAAGCGCCCGATAAGAGTGCTCTTGCCGTCATCCACGCTCCCGCCCGTAGCAATTCTTAAGATATCCCGAGGAGAGTTCATTTTAAAAATATCCCGCTCGCTTTCGCTCTTCCATCGACCAGTCTGACACCTGATCGTCCACCCGACCCGACCTTTCAGATGATTTGGAGGCCATAATTTCGTGAATCACTTCACTTATGGTAGTGGCCTTCGATTCAACTGCCGATGAACAAGTCATATCACCTACGGTGCGAAAACGAATGCTCAACTGGGTTATAGACTCCCCGACCGTTGGACCAAGGTAAGGACCCGCGGGCAATATGCTCCTACCGCGAATCAAACAATCTCTAGTGTGAGAAAAATAAAGCGAAGGAAGTTGTAGCTCTTCGACCTGCACGTAACGCCAAACATCGAGTTCCGTCCAATGACTCAATGGAAAAACCCGAAGATGCCCCCCTTCTCCAACTCGCCCGTTATATAGATTCCACAATTCCGGCCGTTGCTTCTGCGGATCCCAATGCCCTTGATTATCTCGAACCGAAAAAACTCTTTCCTTGGCTCGCGACTTCTCTTCGTCTCGTCTAGCACCTCCTATAGCTGCATCGAACTCGAATTCATTGATTGCGTCCAGGAGGGTGACCGTTTGAAGTGCATTTCTGCTTGGAAAAGGCCCATCCAAATCACAAGTACGACCTAGAAAAATCGAATCTTCTACTCGCCTCACAATAAGAGTCAATCCTAACCGAGCAATAGTTTTATCTCGAAATTCCAAAACTTCTGGAAAGTTGTGACCGGTATCAATGTGCATTATGGGAAATGGTACTTTTTCCGGCCAAAAGGCCTTTTCCGCCAGACGCAGGAGAACAAGAGAATCCTTTCCCCCTGAAAAAAGTAAAACCGGCTTTTTACATTGCGCGGCTGTCTCTCGCAAAATAAAAATCGACTCTGTTTCCAAATAATCAAGGAGTCTCATAACTCAAAAACTTTTCATTGATCGTGATAGATTTATCCCGGCGGCTTTTTATTGCCGCAGGCCCCACAGACTCCAGTACTTTTCTTCCCGCTTCTTCAACCGTAATTCGAGTTGTGTCGATAACAACATCGGGTGATTGAGGCGGTTCGAAGGCCTCGCTCACGCCCGTGAAGTTTTTGATCTTTCCGCTGCGGGCCAATTTGTAAAGACCCTTTGAATCACGACGCTCGCACTCTTCAAGTGGAGTAGACAAATACACCTCAACGAAATTTTGGCAGATATTGCGAACAAATCTTCGCGACTCCTCATAAGGTGAAATGAAGGAAGCCACGACCGAAACACCATTTTTTTCAAGACAACTGGCCAGATGTCCAATTCTTTGAATATGAAGATTTCGCTCATTTCGACTAAACCCCGTTTGTGGGAATATGTTTCTAATTCTGTCTCCGTCTAGATGTTCAACTCTTAATCCAAGTGACTTCATTTGAGTGACTACTTCTGTTGCGGTAGTCGTCTTTCCAGCTCCAGAAAGTCCAGTAAACCAAACCACGACCGGCCTAAACTCCTTTTTGCCGTATGAAATTCGGCTCCAGATTCGCTCGTGGAGATAGTAAAGTATTATCTTGGCGGTTGCTTCGAAGCCGCCGACGAGAATGGAAATGGTAAACTGTCCTGTTAAAATATAGACCAAGCCTGCTGTTGCAAAAGTGCCCCAAAATCTCCACGAAAATGCTTTAGCGACCGACCTCAAATTCGATTCTATCAACATTTGAGCCCTCCCTTGCGGAAATCAATTTGTAAAATTCAGGAAACGTCAACGCAAAGTTCTGCCCCCTAATCTCATCGAAATGGGCCATCGACTCTTTAAATTTTTTCCAAACCTCAGGAATATCGGACCGACTTTCAGCAAAATCCAAAACATTAAGGAGGCGTTGTCTCAAGATGTCATTCTGATAATGGGGAGAGCAATCAAAAGTCCACGATTCAAATTTTCTTCGCAATGCGATTTTTATTTTCCGTGGTAAATTGGTAATACAAAATTCAGGCGCACTATGGACGAAGTTAAAAGACACTTCCAGATTCGGAGCGTTTAAAACGACCCACTCTAAGTACTCAGGCAAATACCAAACATTCTGGTTGCTAACAGAGCAAAATAAAACCACCTTGATCTTGGAACATTGGATTTTAGAATATTTGAGAACATTTCTTCGGATGACATCCCATTTGGCGGGCGATCGTTCATATTCTATTCTACCGTCAATGTCGTCCAGGCTAAGGGATAGGGTCACTTTTTTAAATAATTTCCATCGCTCAACCATGTCATTACGAAAAGTTGTAATATTTGTGTTATACAATAGTGAGATTTTGGAAGCGAAGCCTTGGGTAATAATAATTTCCTCAATCTCTCGATTCTCTCTAGACAAAAGTGGTTCACCTCCGAACATTTCAACGTGCGATAGATGGGGTAACCACTTAATAAATGTTTCGCGGTTTGAACCATGGTCTGTAATTTTATTTGAAAGGTAATACTCTTGATTGGTTTCTAAATTGGAGTTTAATTTTTGCTTTAATGACTCTTTCAACCAAAGCGACGAAGCAACGGGACCACAAATTCGACACCTCAAGTTGCATAAGTTACTTAGTTTCAGATCAAGTGTCTGGGGGGCTGTCGGATGGTCTGTCGAATAATCAATGGGCTTTTCTTCAATTCGGCCATTCAGATAATCTTGACGATAGCTTTTTACGCCGGCCGCTTCCTCATCCCAACAAATTTTGCACTCGCTAGGCTTTTGCCCGGATCTCAAATCCTGTCGCAGCTTAACAAGGCCTTCGGACTGCCATAAATCTTCAATAGTATGGGTCTTTAGGTTACCCATCTGATAGCCTGAAGAGGCCGATTGATGTGAAAACCTACAACACGGTCGATTAGAACCGTCTACATCAATACTCATATTCACCCACGGAAGTGGACAAAGCGATTCTGATAGTTTTTTATCCACAAAGTTAGCTTATTATAAATTGGGTTTTGGACAAGAAAATTGAGCGTGATATTTTTCATGGCTTGACAGCAAACTCTGCGAACAAAACAATAAATCATGCATAAAAAGCCGCTTCTATTATTTGCAACACCACGCTCCGGGAGCACAATTTTCTATTATATTTTGAGCGAGTACTTAAATCGAACTAACAGCGTAATTGGACTTAGCGAATTGTTCAGTCCAATAGCAGAATATTTAACGCACAGCAAAAAGCATTATACAGACCTGACTCTACAAAATTATTTTACCTTTGATCCGGATATTGAGACCTCGATAGGTAAGCAATTTTGCGAAATGTCCAATTATTTACAAGAAGCGCTAGAGACTTTTGAAAAAATACGCCTCGTTCGAATGAATCCGGAAAAATACTTTTTTAAGCTGATGAATCACCAGATCTATAGCGCCAATCAGTTGGAGTGGCTAAAAAGCGCTTACGATTGGGTATTTATCGAACGTCGTAATTTGTTCGATCAGTATTTAAGTCATCTCATTTCATTAGAAACAGGGGTTTACTATTCTAGCGACGGCATTCGAATTCCTGAAAAAAGCTTGGCCTGTCCTGTTGCTCTCCGGTCAATATCTCAGATGGTATTGCTAGAGTACTACAAGTCAAAAAACACCCTGACTCCCAAGAGAATTTTATATTACGAAGACTTCGTTTTAAATCCTGATCCCGGGAGAATATTGAAACTGCTTGATTTGCCAATAGGACAATACAATCCACAATTAGGACCCTTACCAAGAAAACAAAACAACCAAAATAAATTGACCTTGTTTGCTGACCCCGATGCTGTTTTAAATTCTTACAAAGACAGCGCGTTGCAAGAAATTAGTCCCATTCAGACTTTTTGAGAAACTAGAATGATTTCGTTTTTTAAGAGAAATCTAATTAGAATTTACTTAATTGAGATCTTACTTTGTATGGTCATTTTGTCATACGCAGCCTACACACATCGGCCACTAGTCTTAGAACCTACGGCCAGTTGGTTTTACAAGGTTCTTGATAGGTCGATTTTAGTTTGGGATAAAAGTTGCCACCGAATCACTGACTCACTTTTGCAAATACCTGCGATAGCTTCTATCAAGTTCTTGCCAAAAGAGATTTCACGAAACTTTGGGTTAAGAGCCCTTGAATTCGCTTATTCGCTGCACCCGATATTGAGTCTGTTAATTTGCGCTGTACTCTTGCGGCGATCAAGAAAAACGGCATACTTACTATTTCCTATTTTTTCCTTTGTGCTGGCCACTGGCCCGTCGCTTGCCTTTTCTGAAAGTGTCGTCAACACTTCTATTTCAATCTTTTGGCCGCTATTTTTTTTGCTGATTGTGCGTAAGCCGAACACCATGAAAAGTGTTCCGCTAATTGCGGGCCTAATTTTAGGTCAAGCTTTTGGTTATGAAGCGGACATTCTTCTGCTATCGCTCTGTGCCGCTGTTTGTATCGATCGTCTAAAGACCCACAAAGACAATGCGGATTTGCTCATATTATTCGGATGTGTGGGGGCTATTTGGACTCAATTGACCCATGTTCTCTGGAAACCTGCAGGCTGGACTTCGGATTATTGGGCCTCATTAAATCAAGGTCCTTTAGGTTTTAATTTTCACGCTGTTGTCTTTGTCGTGGCGCTGATTGTCATTCCATTGACTATTCATTGTGCTCCCTTTTTTAATCAAAAACTTACCGGCCGAATTCGCTACCGATTGTTTATCACTGTAGCCTTAATCAACGGTTTGGTGTTCTTACTGAGAGTTTATTTTGATTCAAGCCTTTCAAACTTCTGGAATGCGTATCACTCTCGCGCATACAGCACACCAATGGCATTCATTCTAGCAGGAGCGTGTTTTTTGTCATTGAAGAATCACTGGAAGCCAGAATTCAATTCAGGTCCCTGGCGAGCAGCGACCTTAGCTGGTCCATTTGTGATTGCCACCTGGATGGTCTACGACGTGACGCTGACCCAGCGCTGGATCGACGGCGTAAAAACTTTAGCCCAACAATTAAAAGATCAAAACGGTTGCATCGTCTTACCCAAGCCGAAACCCGGTAGACTTGCTCAAAACGCTTACAATTTAAGTGCTGTTACATGGCAAAGTTTGCTCATTTTCAACGACTCTTGGACAGTTCAAAAGGTTGCGTTTTTTCAGGATCCTAAAAATTCCGAAGCCAACCCCTGTCAGGTTGTTTCCCGACAGCCCCATACTCCCTCAATTGGATTTGACACATTTAATTCGAAGATTTCCCCTTGGATGGTCTTTCCGTTGGGTCGAGACACGAATTTTGACTGGACGAAATTAATGAATTTACCTTCTAATTAGTACCATGGAAAAGCCGATTCGCCCGTCCCTCAACGCCGATCAAATTATCGAATACAACAAATCTCGACAGGTCGTAAACCGTGACCTCTTATGCATGGCCCCGTTTAATAACATTTATTTTAATGTTTTAGGTCAAGGAGCGGCTTGCTGGTTAACTTTTCACGAGTCTTCAACATACCCTCGGCAAACGATTCGCGAAATTTGGTTTGGCGAGTATTTCTCCAATCTCCGTAACCACGTAAAAAATCATGACCTATCGTACATGTGCCGGGTCTGCGACAAAAACATCAAAACCCGTCGGTTTAAAAATACGCTAGCCCAAGCTTATGATTTAAATACGCCAGTTGGGAAGTACCCAAGAATCATTGAGTTCGAACTCTCCAACGTCTGCAACCTCGAATGCCTTATGTGCAACGGAAGACTCTCGTCAACTATCAGACGCCATAGGGATAATTTACCGGCACTCAAAAGCCCGTACGACGATCATTTTGTGGATCAACTTGAAGAGTTCATCCCTCACTTAGACGAAGCCCGGTTCAATGGTGGTGAGCCTTTTCTTCAGAAGATTTGTTGGGATATTTGGGAGAGAATAATCAAGATCAAACCCTCTATTCAAATTACTGTCGCAACCAACGGAACCGTTCTCACAGACAAAGTCAAAACCCTGTTAGCAAAAGGAAATTTTCGAATTAACCTTTCTTTGGATGGGATAACCAAAGAAACGTACGAAAAAATTCGAGTTAACTCAAATTTTGATCAAGTCATGAAACATGTTCGCTATTATTCGGAGTACTGCAAAAATAATAAATCCATTTTTTCAGTAATGATTAATCCAATGAGGCTGAACTGGCAAGAAATGCCGAAGTTTGTTCAACACTGTAACGAAAATCAGTATCATCTTTGGTTCAACACCATTTACCGGCCTTTTCATTTGTCACTTTGGAATTTGAGCTCGGAAAAACTCAAGCAAATCATTGATGTCTTGTCTCGAGAAGAATTTGAATTTAACCCAAGCACGATGAATTCGCGAATTTTTGACGGAAACATCATGAAGTATAGAAATCTCGTCAACAGCCAAATCAGAACTTGGCATGAACAGCAGTTGCAAAAAGAGCTTGAGAACTCCGATTACAACTTCAAAATGAAATCTCGACAAGAAGCTAGGGCTAAATTTTATCACAAGCTTAGGTCTTCGACAGGAGACTTGGAATATCCGCTAGCTGTTTCAAAATTAACCAGCTTGGAAGAAAAACTTAAGAAAAATGTCTCCGCCGATGATTTTTATCACTTTCTCAACGAATTACCCTTAGATTCAGTAACCCATGATTTAAATCACAAAAGTCCAGATTTAATTGCCGAGCAAATCTATTACATGGCTGAGTACTATTAGAAGACGACGAAAGGTATTTTATGGACCAAAAAGTAAAGGGGCTCCAAAAGAAAATTAGTCAATGGTCTCTAGAGGAGGATGTGTGTCGTGCGGCAAATTTATTTGGCCCTCTTTATTATGAGAATAACTTGAAGGAGTGGGTCTACTATCAAGAGAAGAACATCTCCAGATTATCAAGAATAATCGATGAATACGGGTGGCCCGGAATCAGCTTGTTGGGCGTTGAAGCCGCTGAGATGACAGCGAATCTTGTAATGAATTGCGTTTCTCAGCCACGGTTTATGAGGCGCTGTCTACCTTTAGTCGAGCAGGCCTGTCGGTTTGGCGATGCCTACGGCGAATGGTTCGTAAAAATATACGACACCATTATGGTTTTTGAAGGTAAACCTCAGGTGTTTGGCACTCAGCTGACTTGGTCTAAGCATGGAGTGCTGGTGCCATTTAAAATAATCGATGAAGCAAACGTTGACAGGCGACGAAGTATCTTCACTTTAGAATCATTGGAGCGTTATTTAGAAAAAGCTAATAAAAAAGCAAAAGAACAAAATCTCATACAGCCATCATGTGCTGAGAGATACCTCACTTATCTTGGCCTCTGGGCTACTGACAGAGGCTGGAGTCGACTCAGCAACCAATAAATGTTTGCACCACGAAGTGAACCATCGAGGCCACGGAAACGATCTATTAGATGACGACGCAAGTGCCGAATAGTAATTCTTAGCACTTTCTCTAGATTCAATGATCGCGCCGTCTGTTAGATAATCAATGAACTTCTTTTCAAATCTCGTTGATATTCCGCAGGAAAGATTAGGGTAAAAGGGGTAAATTGTTTCGTAATGATGTGTCCGTTGCTTATTTTTCTCTTCCAAGATCAGAATACTTCCCCCTCGACTTAAAGCAATGCGCATTGAGTGCGAATCTACATAAAGATGCTTCTCGTTAAATTCATGAACCCATGAAGTGCGAAAGTGACTTGCCTCCAAAAGTTGTTTATGTTCGAGAATGTTGATGTCCGCGCCCAAATACCGACAGAGAGTTATCATAAATTTATTATAAAATGCGGGCCCCTCCGAGTGCTCGCTGTCTTCATATCGAGCAGGTAAAAACGCATTGAGGCGCATTTTTCTAAGCCCCCTCTTTCCGCCTACTTTTCTTAAGATCATATCTAGATCTTTTTCGAGATGCTCAAGTGAGCACACCGAAGGCATTATCTGGCCAAGCAACAACAACTCATCGCGGTCCTTGGCGGATGTTTCGAGGATTTTTTCACTTTCTTCTGGAAGAAAATCAAACAATGCCGCCTGCGCCCTCCATGCCTCAGGTACATACTCTTCAAACTGGCTATGAATGAGAATTTGGGCTTTAAAATTTCCCGGTTCGGGATTGCTAATAAAAAACCAAATAAGTGGCACGAGCCCATCACGTATTAGCCAAACATTTCTTGTCAAACTCGTGGCAAAATGCGGCAGATCGAGAAGAAAGATAGGATGAAGAGGTGCTACATAATTGTCAACAGCTGGCCACAGTCGATCAAAAAACGCCTGTATATCGGGGGGGCGTGAAAAAACATGGGCCGGTTTACGGTGCCTGGCCATTTCTCGCCAATTTGCAATACCATAGGGTGCGTAAAGATAATTCGGATTTTTGACTTTCTCAGTCATGGACATAATGTCGATAGGTTTTTTCATATACTGATCCCGCGTCAAATTTTGAAAATCTCGGTCCACAGTAATCACTGCCGTTATGGCCGATATCAGAATTCAATTCCCCAACGCGGGCATTGAATCCCAAAAATATTGGTGGCTCAATATTAAAGGTGTTTTTAATTATTATTCTAGCGACCTCTTTAATATTTAACTTACTTTTTGCTAGTTCACTAAACTCTCGTCTCTGCTCGTCTGATCGCCTGTTAGTTAAAAGTTGACTCATACTTATCGTCGCATCGTTGATATCAAATTCAGGCCCACGCGATTCGATTTTTACCGGTATCCAAAGGCCCGCAAATCCCATATTCTTAAACCCCGAATACCCGCCCCAATCTGTCAAAATGAGCGGAAGCCCCGACACGGCCGCTTCAGCAGGAGCCATCCCGAAATCCTCATCATGCTGAAGACTTAGGCTAATAAAGGCATCCGAAGCGCAATAAATTTGAGACACTTGTTTGGGGGCGAGTGACTGGATGATCCGAATCCTTTTCTGAGACTTCTCAGGCAGTCTATTAAACTCAGATTTCCAAAGATGGTAGAATTCTCCGCTTCTCATAGTACTAGTTGAATTGAATGGTGCACCCTGATCGTCGAAGTTGCCCATCAAAATGAGATGAGTGGTGTCGAAAAATGATTCGTGTAGCCAAGAGAAGGCCCGGCAAATGGCCGTCGTATTTTTTTGCATTGAAAGCCGGCCTGAATATAAAAACACGAAGTCTCTCTCTTTAATATTTAAAGCCTTTCGAATCTGCTCTCTTTTGGTCGGTTTAAACGTAAACTCATTTGCCTCAACGGGAAACGGACAAACCCAACTCACCGAGCATCGATCAATAAAAAAGGAACGCACGAGGTTTGCCTGCCGATCTGAAGCACAAACCCATTCAGCCCTGAAACCTTTAATGGAGTCTTGCCAAAGTGACCAATATTTTGAATTGAGAATAAAATCTCCGTAAACATGAAATCGAATCTTTGGCCTTTGGATTTTGGTCTCATTTAGCTGCCGAGCTAGTTGTCTCAAAAAATCGCCATAAACTGGATGAGTGTCTAAAAAGACAATCCAATCCGGGCACTCTTTGATTATTTCTGAAACTAACGTAACGAGATGATTTGTTGATATTATGCGAGAAAGTTTACGCTGGATCACATTAGTGCCAACCAGGTTCTCATAGCTTAAGCTGAGATTCTTAGTGATGATTTTAACACTTGACCAGGAGGACTCTTCAGCAATCTGAATAACGAAAAGTTTCACTTTGTCATGATAGCATTGTAGCTTGTTTTTAAGTCAAGCCTGATTACCGTGGTGGATCGGTTTCGCGCCCCAGAACATTTCTTAGGTGTTTTTCCCAATTTCCATCTTTGTGACCATAAATTCGTTTCACTGACTGAAAGGCGAGAAGCTCGTATTGGGCGATGGCACGCTTGACCTTTATGACCTCTGGCACTTGAAGCACCTTTTTCAACTCATTTTTCACCACGGGAGAAAGGTTTTCAGTGTAAGGAAGAATGGCCACAAGAATCAAAATCGAATTTGGAGTCAGCACTAAAGAGTCGCGATTTATATCTGTAGATAAACTCCATTCAAAATAATTTGTTTTTTCAATATATATAGGTCCTAAGTTAACTGATGGCTCAAATGACAACGTTGGAAACAACGTCGCCAACTCGCCCTCAATAAAGGGCCCGAAGCAAGGTTGTTCGCCACTCGCTCCGAGCTTCATTGAAATCTTTTCGATCGAACGTTGAGCCTTTTCTCGATGGTAGCGGCTCAAGTTCTTTTCAAGCAATTTGACTTGCCACTTCCACTTTCTGAGTAGCCACAAAATCTCAATTATCGTCTTAAATTCATATGCGATCTTGTTTCTCATTTCATATTCAGTCGCAGTATGAATTTCAAGCTCGCCCAGAAACGGAAGATTCGAGAAAATCAGGCTAAAAGCATCAATAATCAAAGCCATCTTGCAATCGGTGATTTGGTCGCGCACAACAATTGTATAATCGACATCGCTAAAAAAGGCGTTGTAGTCGTGAGCAGAGGCAACGGAGTGCCGCGGAATAAGTTTCATTGATTCTCGAGAATATTGACTGAGTAAAAACTCAAGTACTGGCGTGAATATATGAATTAAAAAAAATCGAGTCGACCTATGAACAAAATCAAATTGACGGACTCTACTTGCACGCAAAAGAATCCAAAGGATCAGGGGGTTAGTAATCCTTGGCGTCATTTAATAGAGACTACATCAAAGCCCTGGATTTTCACATGGGTTGGTTTTAAAGTTTGTACATGCAAAGACAAAGAGCTGCGAAGGTGTTTAGCAAACCTTTTTGGAGACAAGTACGATCTTTGACGCGAGCTAACCTTAAGTCTAGATACCGCAAAACATTTGCCGGGTTTATTTGGGTCGTTCTCAACCCAGTGATTTTATTTGGTGTTCACAGCCTCGTCTTTCAGCAGTTCTTAAAGCTCGAGGTTCCTAACTATCTCATTTTTTTGCTAACTGGACTTTTGCCATGGATCTTTATGTTACAGAGCCTGGAAATGTGCACTTCAATATTTAAAACTTCTGGGGCGCTTTTAAAGGCCTACCCGGCACATCCACTAGTCTATTTGACTTCTCAGTTGGCGGATAACCTGATAAATTTCTTAGCGGCATTTGTATTGATCCTTGTGCCTCTCTTATCGATAAAGCATTTTTCGCCGCTCGGATTTTTTTTATTACCTCTACCAATTATGGCTATGGCGATTGGCGTGTTCGGCATGGCCTGGTGGCTTGCAACTGCCCAAGTTTTTTGGGGTGATACGCGGTACATTGTATCATTCGCCATGAATGTTACTTTTTTGTTAACGCCAGTTTTTTATCCGGTGAATTTTATACCTGAATATTTGAGGTGGATTGTTGTCGTAAATCCCTTTTATCATCTGATCGCACCGTTTCGAATAGCGCTTTACGAGTTTCATTTGGAACTGTTTATGAAGTACTTAATGCACTCTTTTGTGGTAAGCATATTCTTACTCTTATCGGCCGCTTGGTTCTGGAAAAAGAAAAAAAACGAGTTCTACTTGTATGTCTGATGACATCATACTTGGAATCACCAAACTTAACCTTGTGTTTCGCCTTGATTTGCACAGATCAATGTCCTGGAAGGCTGCTTTTGCCAGAGCAGTATCGAACCCTCTTTCTGCTCTCACGGCAGAGCGCGACAGATTTCATGTGCTAAAAGATATTTCGTTTCAAGTCCGCAAAGGTGAGCGAGTTGGTATTCTCGGCGTTAATGGTGCCGGGAAAACCTCTTTATGCCGCTGCATTGCCGGCATATTTCGGCCAACAACAGGTTCGATCTCAATAAACAAACCAGTTCGAGCGGTATTTAATACTCAAGTGGGAATTAAACCCGAGTTAACGGGACGTGAAAATGCGGAACTTTTGGCACAATTTGTTTATCCAGATGAATCTAACCACAGTGAATTAATCAACGAAGCGCTCGAGTTTTCGGAGTTGGGTAATTTTATCGATATTCCTTTTCAAAACTACAGCAATGGAATGCAAACCAGACTTTGTCTCTCACTAATTTCAGCTAAGCCCGCACATTTGCTAATACTTGACGAAGTTTATGACGGAGCTGATGCATTTTTTAAAGAAAAGGTGTCCAAGCGAGTTCTCAAGCTCATCGAAGAGTCAGGTGCCGTCTTATTTGTTAGTCATGATGCCGAGCAAATCCGGCGTGTCTGCACCAGAACAATCATTTTAAATCATAACCAAATTGTTTTTGATGGCCTCCCGCAAGAGGGGCTCGCCTTTTTTCAAACTTTAAAGCCAATCCAATCGTAAGATATCAGGTCATTAACCAGAGTTCTTTAAGTGGGTTTATATTACCTTGGTTCAAATTAGGCGCCGAAAGGTCAAAAAATGAACGCCAGATTGGCCTCAAAGCGCGTGAGGGTAATGAGCCTGTATTTCGACATAGAAGTATCCCTGCCAAGGCTAGTGTGCTAGGTTCGCACCAGACGCTGTCTACTCACCGAGTTCTAGGCATTCTGCCCAACTTCTCTTTGAGCTGACCCCTGCCATGAAGGAGGTTTGAATATGGCTAAAGATGATCTAATTGAGCTTGCGGGAACCGTATCTACCGCCACAGGTGGCGGGCAATTTTCTGTTCAGCTCGCGAGCGGCAATACTATTATGGCTCGATTGAGTGGACAGATGAAGCGTTTTAAAATCCGCGTAGTAAGTGGCGATAAAGTGACTGTAGCGGTTTCGCCCTATGATCTCACTCACGGATTCATCACCCGACGTCATAAAGAATAACCGAGCGGAGCCGCCATGAACCACACTGTCCGATGTCCGAATATGAACCACAGCCGCAGTAATCCACCTGTGCGCTTTTGCCCAACATGTGGCGAATTACTTAACAAGCAAGTTCCCAAAAGCTGCGACCATGACAAACATTTGCTCAGGCGAAAGCAAGGCGATCGTCACTGCTACGACTGCGGCCTGCTGCTTTCGACCATATAGGAGTATATTATTTATAAAATGCCACCACAGCTGCGGCGATGATTAGGCCAAATGAAATTATATACCTAATGCTAAATCCTTCACCAAGATAGAAGGCGGCAAAGAAAACGAATACAGAAAGCGCAATGCACTCCTGCATGATCTTAAGTTGATAGCCTGACCACGACTGATACCCGATTCTATTTGCAGGCACTTGCAATACGTATTCAAAAAAGGCGATACCCCAACTTGCAATAATAGCCAGCCAAATTGGTGAACTCCTGAATTTTAGGTGACCGTACCAGGCAAACGTCATAAAGCAATTGGACAAAAATAAAAGTCCAACGGTCCAGGCGACATTCATAGATGATTAAGCCTCCGATTCTAATTATCAGCAATTTTACTGACTCAGATATCGTACCTAAAAGGTTTAATTTGCATCAATCGATATACTTGGGTAATTACAGGTAATGTCTGATGCAACAAATTGCCCCAAATGTCAGTCGGCAAATATCTATTTTGAGGGAAGTATTTGGACCTGTCCTGAATGTTGGAACGAGTGGACAATTTTTCAAACTAACGAGGCCGATTCCTCGCCCACCACAGAAACAGATTCTCGAATTAAGGACGCTTTCGGAAATATTTTGGCCGAGGGCGATGCCGTGACCATCATCAAAGACTTAAAAATTAAAGGATCTTCAGCAGTGGTCAAAATTGGGACGAAGATCAAAAATATTCGATTAGTTGACAGCGACGACGGCCACAATATTGCGTGTAAAATCGATGGCATTGGTTCTATTCACTTAAAATCAGAATTTGTAAAGAAAGCCTAAAGACTAAGCCTAATTATAGAGACTTCTTGACTTGCCTAACACTTGGTGTCAGTTTTGTATCAATGTTAACTGCGCCGAAAATTCCCACGGAATAGTTTGTATATCAAATGGATCATAGGTTTTCCAGTTTACTTCTGTATCTCAAAAAACTCTACCTGCTTGTTGGGAAAAAAGTATTCACTATTTACATCTTAGGGCTCGTTTCAGGGTGTTTGTATTTTCTGACTGATCTGGCTATTGCCTTTAATTTTCAGGTGTTTCTCTCATTTCTTGGGCTGGCCGATCCTTCGATTGTCAAGGTCCCAGATTGGGTACCTCAGAAATCACTCAATTTCGCCGTGGCTTTTCTATTGGTCATCGGCTTTTTGAGGGCGATTCTTCAGTGGATACAGACTTTCATGCAAGGTGCTGCCGTTGAATCATTCAAGCACCAGATTCGAAGTCGCTTGCTCAAATGGACTTTCGGACTCGACGTCCCAAGTACTCAAGACACAATTTTGTTTTTTAATGAACGCACCAATTCTGCCAGCATCGCAGTAAGCGGATTGCATACCATGGCAATGAAAGCAACCACTTCGCTGCTGCTGGGATTAGAGCTTTTTTGGTTAGCGCCCAAAACTAGCCTTTATGTCGTCGTGTTTATTGGCATTGCTTCTTTACCAATGCGAATGATTGATAAAAAAATTTCTAAGCTAGGTGGAGGTATAAAAACAGAGTGGGACCATATAAATTCAAGGCTCCTGGTGAGTTTAAAAAACTATTTGCTGCTGAGAATTTATGGCCTTGTTAAAAACGAAGAACAATCGATTAACGATAGTTTAGGCAAGTATTTAGCCAGGATTTTATCTGTTTTTAACTTCAATGGTCTAAAATTTTCGACCACCCAATATATGGGGCTGGTATTAGTCTGCCTTGTATCTTTACTTAAGGGCCCAAACAACGAAATGGCGAGTGGAGTAATCGCGAGCTATTTATTTTTGCTTCTGAGGTTTTTGCAATCACTGTCTGATGTTGCGGCCTCGACGACTACAATCAATATGTATTGGGGTCAGATGCAAGATTTTGCAGAACTTTGCTATAAGAAATTTGAAGTTAACCAAGACACGAACGGGCAACGGCAACTGAGCAGAATTTCGAATCCAGTTGGATGGCGCGTCCAGAACGTTAGTTTTTCTTACCCTGGAGTCGAAGGACAGCCGTTATTTCATAATTTCGACCTCAACATTCCGGCGGCTAACACACTGGTCATACATGGGCCCTCCGGCTCGGGAAAGAGTACCTTGCTCAATATTTTGCTGGGAATCCTAAAGCCCCAGCGCGGAAAAATCATAGCCACCTTAGGAAATAACGAATTTGAGGTTAATCAAATTATGGCTGAGTTGCTTGAGGCTGTTGGCTACGTGGGCGCAGAGAGCTTTATCATTGAGGGCACTATTCGCGAAAATCTTCTTTATGGGGTGAATCGAAAAACGACAGAAGATGAGATAATTAGAGCTCTTCAAATGGCAGAATGTGATTTTGTTTTCGGTTTTCCAGATGGACTCAATCATATGCTTTCAGAACACGGGACTGGACTTTCTGCGGGCCAAGCCCAAAGATTGTCTTTGGTTCGCGCGTTACTTAGAGAGCCTAAAATTCTTGTTCTTGATGAGGCCACCGCCAATTTAGATTATGAAACCGAACTTCGATTAGTTAAGACCCTGGAAGCAATCAAGACAAATATGACGATTCTTGCAGTCACCCATCGACCGGCATTGCTTCGACTCGCAGATATCCAACTTCGTTTTCCGCTGAATTCGAACCCTTTGTAAACGTATCAGTGGTCAAAATGATCTTTATCTATTCGGTAACTGATCTTGTTTGCTGAATAAAACCGCCAGGTCTTGTGAGTAATTAGTCGCGCACCATGGCCAAAGCTGAAATAACCCCAAACCCACTGGAAAAAAACGAAAACTCTATTTTTAAAACGCATCAAATAAATGACATGTACAAATACCCAGGCCAACCAGGCAAGGAACCCTGAAAGTTGTAACTTTCCAGATACAACAACAGCTCGCGACCTACCGATCGTCGCCATCATACCCTTATCCCAATATTTAAAATGTCCCCGAGGCTTACTATCAATGTCATTCAATATCTGTTTCGCGACAAACCTCCCTTGCTGAACAGCAACTGGGGCAATACCGGGCAGCGGCTGACCTTCATTGGTTTTAAATGCCGCCACGTCACCGACGGCAAAAATATTTTTGTTTGTCGGCAGGCTTAAATCATGAAGCACATTTAAACGCCCCTGCTTGTCTTTTTCCGAAGAAATATTCTCTGCCAAGGTTACAGGTCTCACTCCTGCCGCCCAGATAATTGTTTTGCAATTGATCCATTCTTGATTTGCTTTAAGGCCCTCCAAACTCAAATCACTTGCGTGGCTTTTTTCAAGTACTGTTACACCAACATCTTCTAGTTCCTTTTTTGCCATTTTAGACAGTCGCTCCGGAAAAGTTGGCAAAATTCTTGGCCCGCTTTCAATTAGAAAAACTTTGGTTAACCGAAGGTTTGCCTTTTTATAGTCATCAGAAAGTGTACACTTTGCCATTTCCGCTATAGCCCCAGCCAACTCCACGCCAGTTGGCCCACCGCCAATGATGGCAAAACTCAGAAAGGATTCTTGAGAGGCTTTATTGGTTTCCTTTTCTGCTAATTCAAATGCCGTCAATATTCTTCTGCGTATTTCCGTAGCCTGTTCTATGTTTTTAAGGCCAGGTGCCATTACCTCCCATTCATTCCTGCCGAAATAAGAGTGCTTAGTTCCGCAGGCAATAATGATATAGTCAAAATTTTTCCAAGCATCGTCAAATTTGATTTTACTGTTTACGATATCGACCGATTCAACTTCAGCCATTACAATATCAATACTCGCAGATCGATTAAAAAGGCGTCGAATAGGTATAGCGACATCTGAAGGATTAAGACCTGCCATCGCAACTTGATAAAGTAGCGGCTGAAATAAATGATGATTTCTTCTATCGAAAATATGAACATCGAGATGTTTTGAGTTAGCTAATATTTTTGCTGCCGTTAACCCTCCAAATCCAGCTCCAATTATAGCTACTGACTTTTTAGCGGGTTCCATTTTCACTTACCTAAAACCTCATTTATAATTGGTGATAAATGTTCGAGAATGGATTTTTCCGAAGCTGGGCCACTATTGTCAAAAACAAGATCCCACGGAAGTTGCACAGCCTCAGATTTACGATTGATTTCATTGATCCGATCATCAGAAACCGGGATATGCGCTGAGTTATCTCTGTTTTGCACTCGCTCGTGGCAGATTTTTAGCGGAGTTCTAATTGAAATGAGGCGCGTTTTATATTTGACCATTAAGACTCCTAAAAAATCGTGAAAGGCATCAGATGCCCCAGTGGACTCGACAATGACGCTGTCCCGGGATTCCAAAATTTGACTTATTCTAGTGAAAACCTTTCCAAAACCTTCAGCATCTCGTTCTATGCTTCGCAGTAATGAGGTACGGATATTTTCTAAGAAAATGGGCTCAACCCGAAGAAATCTAATGCCAAAATGACGCTCAATAAGGGTTCCAATATAAGTTTTGCCAGTTCCTTTTGGCCCAATTAATAAAATTACATTTTTCATTTGGGCCTCCAAACAAACCTTGCTTGATTAATCGACACCTCTGATTTGCCTCTGCGCATCTCAATTATTTTCTAAAGGGACTAGCGATGACAATTCTAATTCCTAGACTTAAATGACTCAATCGACTCATATAAAAATTACTCAAAAATATTGCGAGCCTCTTTTCGGCCTTCGCCCCGTTAATGGGGTGCATAAAACATGACTTTTGAAGCTTGATTACTCACAGCAATTACTATAATCAAAGAGCCGCCCGTTCAAAGGAAGCGAACTAGGGGAGTTTTGAGTGAAGTTTTTAGTTATCGCATTGACCCTTTTGCTTTGGCCCAAGACTGGTTTCGGTACCGATTCTGACGGCGCACCAAATACTCCAAAACCAACCGATTCCCGAGGTTTTATACTGCCTTTAATTACAGCTGTAGATGGGTCGTCGACCGCCCTGCGATATCGCAACCTGCACAAACCCGACGGTACGATTTCAAAAGACCAGTTTCAATATCGCTTGGATTTGCGAGTAACTCTTACGTTCTTGAAGGACGGCAGTTTAAAACTCAAAGCACGAGCCATGACTGGACAAGGTTATGACGGATCTTGGAATGAAACTGGATTGAGACCGGAAAACGCTCAACTCAATAGCGATTTTAATTTAAGAAATTTCTATTTAGAGTACACCCCCAGCAAGGCTTGGACTTTCCAAGCCGGGGCACTCAATAACAGCCCCTCCAACATAAATGCAGGGGGAGTCTTGGCGTTAGATGGAGACGGCTGGATAGATGGTGCTCGCGCTTCTTACACGGATCCTCAATTATGGGCTGATGCCATTTCGGTCGTTGTCGGCCAAATCGATGAATATGGAAATACAAGTTTTTTTGATCGAAACTTTGACGGCGGTGCGAATTTCATCCAAATTGACATTCACGGCAGCTTGAACAGGTACACTTCGTTGGTCGCCGAAATGACCCAATTTGACGGAGTCGAGTATATTCGAGCAATAATCGAACTAACGACAAGAGATGTCGTTAAATTTATAGACAAAGTGGTCGTCGAAGAAATGCTTGCAACAGGCTCAAAAACTCATCAGGGTTTTGCACTTACGGTAAAAAAGGCTTTCAAATCTTGGCAATTTACAACCGAATATTCTTATAAAAGCGATCAAATCAGCGGCATGAGTCCTAGCAAATTGCCACTTGAAGATCTTTACCGAGCTGGCCATCAAATCACTATCGGAGCTGATAAGAAAATGGGTAAAGATGGCTCTTTGGGCACTATGTTCGTACGCTACGGCAAGACGCTAAATGGGACTGATCTGTTTAACAGTCAAGGGGCGCGATTTGATTTCGGATACAAAATTGGCTTAAGTCGAAAAAAGAAAAAGCCCTAATATTGCGATCCGAATTCAAGGCCGTGTCGCACTAAATTCAATTCTCAATTCCTCATATTGCAAAAACAAAGATACTGTTATAGCTGAGCCAGCTTGAATTTCTAGTTTCTTCCTAACTGAAGCTTTTAGTGGAAGAATATAACTTACGGCTTTTGTGTCATACCAAATGGCTGTCTTCCATTTGTAACCTCCAACGAGCGCGGTAGTTCTGAGGCGTCCCCATCCCTCCTCAGATATTCCATGAGTTTTGCGAATAATTTTCGATAGCGCTTGAGGGAGGGTTACGAAATGCCAACTTGCTGGCCCCTTATGTTTCCAAACTTTGCCTTTGAAACCGTACTTTTTCAGCTTAGATTTCCTTACGTCAGTGATTTCCATCAGCGTCACTCATCTTTTTTAATACGGTGGCAATCGTAGTCGAATCCAAATGAGCTTGCTTCATCAGCAGCTCAGCTTTTTCAAAATCATCTGAATCAACGGCGTCAAAAAAAGCTTCGAGTTTGCCAACCTCGGCAAGTTTTTCTAATACTAACGAACCCTCAAATTCAATTTCGTCCATAAGACTTTCTCTTCAATTCTTGCTGACGAAGTGGTTGGCGGATACAAGCTGCCGCAAGTCGAACCCCCATAGTCCCCATACCGAGCGCAACACCACACTCGCTTCGCCGTATCTTATTGTCTATCAACTGAGCTCTTTTTTAAAAAAGAAGCTTCGATCATTCATAACTATAAAAACACTTAACACCAACAGCAAGATTGTTTGAATGACTTTGCTATCTGGATGAGTCAAAAACACCTCATTAAAAACACCAGCGGTAATATGAAAAATAACTGCGACTAGGATGTTTCTGTCAGTTTTGTAGTAAAGCCAATTCATAAGTATAACGAATGGAAAAAGACTAAGGGCAAAATTAAGAGAATATATCCATCCGGCTGCCACAACATTGCTGTGATAGTAACCTCGTATGAATCCCAAAGGGATATGCCAGATAACCCAGAAGAGTCCAAAAATTAATGAGGTGCTAAAAAGACTGAAACGAGCACGAAGGCAGTCAGTTCCATAGGAATGCCAAGCAAGTTCCTCTAGAAATGGCGCAAGGATGAGTATGAACCAAGTCGGAAAAACTCCGGAGGAAAAGGAAGCGCTTTTTGCTAAAGAGAACTGTTCGATGCTATGGCCAAGAATAAGCGACAATGCTTGTGCCAAAAGAATACTTCCCAACATCAAAAAGCAGGTTATGAAAAAGTACAAAGGCTTAATTTTAGGAAATCGAATGAGTCTTGATGTGAGATCACTTCGAAGAACAGGATCCTTATACATCATGAGAAAGGCGGTTAGTACGGGGGCAACTAACCCCAAAAGCCCTAGAGCACTAATCCAAAATTCAATAACGGCGTCTTGAAGTGGTTTGCGACTAATATAGGCCGCAATAAACCAGAAAAACCAGGGAATCACGGTTGAGAGAAAATAAAACAAAATTGGACGTCTATATTTTGAAAGATTCACTGTATTTTTCCATTTCTAAAATGCGAGAACCCCAGGGGACGACCCGAGTTCTCAAACTTTGAAATTGGTGGAGGCGGAATTTCCAGCCTAAATCCTCAATTTTCCTCGCATAAACATTTCTAGCGCACCGACGGTACACCACAAGGTCAAGCTGTTGGACTATGCCTCCAGAGCGCAAAACCATAAAGCACCATTGCAACGGTCATACTTGTTGCCCCAAGAAGCACAAAAATAGGTGACGTTCCAAGAACAACTTCACCTAGAATTCCCAATGGCATAAGTATCCCACCAAGACTCAGCCACGATATCAGCTTAGTGCCACGATCACAGATCGGGAATTGGAACAGTAAAAAACCAACCACGATGTTCAAAAATCCAAACAAAGTCCCGTGAACGTGCGCCAACCGTATTTCAAAGTGGGCCCCCGTTGAATATTGCGCTGCCCACTCTGCTGCGTTAGGGGCAAAATCTCTCAAATAAACCAGGATGAAGCCCAGAAACATGAACGCTCCCATGGTCCACAGACCCACGATTAGATTCTTCTTACTTTCAAATTTTTTACCTACGGTAAACGAGTCGTTCGTTGTTTGAGTTGCCATTTTGCGATCCTTTCTCCTACTTAATCAGCATCAGGCGAGAATCTTCTTGAGCCACAACCTCATGCATTTCTTTAGGCGGAATTGAGAAGTAGTCTCCTGTCGCCAGCACTGTCGTCTCCCCATTCATCACGAAATTAACTTGTCCACTTTCTACATAAAGAAAGGCTGCAGTTGGCGTTTGATGCTTTTCGAGCTTTTGCCCTTTTGAGAGTCCGATGCCCATGACTTTAAAAGACTCATTGAACAGTGGCTTTATGACTTTGTCTTCTTTATTAAACACAATGCTTTTTGAGACAGAGCCTTTCATAGAAACTCCTTCTTTTGCAAAAACCTGACTTGCTGTAGCTAGAACTACTAAGGACATACCTATTTTTTTTAAGAACATATTGCTCCTCCAATATGGTTATTATACACTTGAGTAGTTATAAGACAAGAATTATTATTCGATCGTATAGTAATATTATGGAGATTGAAAATGGCTAGAAAATCTAGTGACTTAGACAAAAAAATGGTCGCAGCCGGTATTGAGCTTATTCAAGAGGGGGGAATTGCAAGGCTGTCCACTCGAGAGATCGCCGATCGTGCTGGCGCAAACTTAGGTATGTTCAATTATCACTTTGGAACAAAAGAAAAATTCATTCTTAAAATCTTAAATGATTTTTACCAAAAGTTTTTGGATGACCTTATGGGCCTAAATGGCGAAGACCCAGAGCTTGAGGCGGTCCTCCATCAGATCGCAGCGTTTTCAAGAGACAATAGAAAGCTACTGACTCCTATTCTTTCGGATGTCTTGGTTGGCGATAAAGTTGTTATTCGGTTTTTGAAAAAAAACTTCTCCAAACATTTTCTTGTTCTTGAGTTGGCATTGCAAAAGCACTTAAAGCTGAAAAATCTGTTGGCCTCTAACCCACACCATGCCATTCGTTTTCTCATTGGCGCGGTCGGCGTTCCCAATATTTTGCTCGAGATTTCCGAAAAAGGCTCTCGATATAAGTATTCACCAGAGAGCGATGAGGAGCTGGTGTCCAGAGTGAAAGCCGCAATCATTGGCTTAGAATCTAAACTTTGCATCTCTGAGATGCTCTCGTGATACGCTGTATTACAGCGTATGGTGGAGGCGTTTACATAGCGCCTAAGTCCTTGGATTTTCAATAGAAAATTTTTGGTCACTACGGCTCACTACAGCATGGGTGGTGATAAAGGAACAAGGGTTTAATAACTAAAATATTGCGAAATTTCGCAATTTATACTATTATAGTCATGTGGAGTCAAAACAGCAGCGATATGACATCAACCCCATTACTGTAAACGGCATTAAAGTCTCTCATGTTGTGATCGATCAGCATTACCAAGAAAAACACAGCGATCACATGACTGATGAGTTAATTTTAAAGCTCGTTCAAGAATTGGATGGGCGAATAGAACTTCCAGATACGGTGAGTGGCAAGTTTTCATATTTTGTCACGTTAGTGGAAGTTGATGAAAAGCAATACCGGTTGATTTGACTTCTTGAGAACGATGCCATTTATATTGGCGTTGTTAACGCATATCGCGATAAGCGAAGGAGATAGCTATGGGCTTTCCCAGTGAAAAAGAATTAAAATCCATGAGAAAAAAGCTTGAGCATGCCGAACCCTCACGCACGCTCCCTAAAAATGCATCTAAAGTGGATCAAGTGAAATATAAATTATGCGAGAAGTTTGTTGTTTACTTGATGGAAAACAAAATGTCGCAGATCCAACTGGCAAAAAAGCTAAAAGTTGATCCTTCACGCATCAACGAAATCGTCAAATATCGAATCGATCTTTACACAATTGATAAATTGATGGATCTCGCAGAACGGCTTCACCTAAATTTTGATGTGGATGTGGCATAAAATCAATGCCTTCATTCAAGTACGAATTTGCACTCAAACTGGGCATTTTCATCACGGTACCAATTCTTATATTTTGAACCTATAGTTAGGGTCAATTTATTTGAAAGATCTTTTTCTACTCTAATAGAACCATCTTCTGAAATGTAATCTCGGCTCCAAGGCTGAGAACCATGTCTTTTCCAAGAGTCACCATAGATCATATGTGCTTCGGCCCAATCTACACCACCAATGCTAGAGGTGTAATCTCTCGAATCAACATGGTTATAAACATCATAAGTCATATTGTTACCAGTGAGTGTTTCAAATTGTAATACAGAAACGTCACTTCTCTCAGAAGAAGGTTGAATTGTAACTTCCGATATACGTTTTAAATAGTATGGTTCCCATCTTGAAAGTTGACCAATGTCATCAGCAACCCATTGACTCGTATCACACGTTCTTGACACAACTTTATAAGTACCCGTGAAAGGCTTCCAATAGTCGGTTCTAAGAATGTCCTGCGGATTTGAAAATTGAGGAACTTTATGATTGAAATACAAAGACCTTAGGTAATCTTGAATCTCGTAACGACTAGAAGCTAATTGTTTGATCACAGTAACCACTTCATCTTGATTTGTTATTCTTTTGATGACAAATTCCCTTTGTTTGCCACATGAGTAGTTTATTTCGCCATCAATAAATTTATCTTCAAGATAATTGGACCAGCTTTGATAGCTGGGCGGTGGAGAAACCGTATTGTCGATTTTTGAATGTAGGTAGGCCATGGCAAGTTCAAAGCTAGAGTCGTAAAAACCGAGAACACAGGAATCCTCAGAACTAAATATAAAATCACTATAATAAGGAAATTCAATATAAAACAAACCTACTTTTTCTTGTGTCAGCCTATCTAACAATTCATTCTCGGTAAGATTCGATATATTTTTTACAACACCTTCAAAATAGTCTGTTTGCTTACTAATAACATCGAGGACTTTCAATAAGGTTTGGTCTTTAGACAAAAATGCTCCTAACCTGAAGACCGCTTGTTTTTGCAATTCTACAGCCTGTGCTTCTGTTGCACCTGCGAGGTGTCCAAATTCGTGTAACATCAAACCTAAAATTTGTATTTTTGCGTATCTTTGAGGAAGTTTAGGAATAATTTTATGTGCACTTAAACAAATAGCATTGCTTTCGGATGCATAAATACTAGCGAAAGTCTCTTTTCCATCGGCCTCATAACAAGGTTCATCCCACAAGACTTCAACATCTGTACTCTCCACTATATCCCAAAGTTTGGTGTTACCTGCGGGTGCATTGCAAAATAAATTAACATTTTGATAAGGAGTGCCAGAGCAAAAGTCTTTAAGAAAGAGGCGTAACGTTTTTCGTGAATCTTTTATGATGCTGCTAAATTCAGCAGTTGTCATGGGTTCAATGGGTAGAAGATCGCCACCTCCAGTCATTCCGCCCATACTCGCAAGCAATGAGTGCGTCATGAAAAAGAACGACCAAACCATCAATAATTTTAAACCCATATTACCCCCCCTATTCTTACGTGGCGAGACTAACCTCTTGTACCTAAAATAATCAATAACTTTTACTTTAAAGACTTGCCATCTGAATTTACTAAACATATGAATTATAAATTTAGTTTTACTAAATTATGAAAACAAATATTTTCTCTTACAGAGATTACAAAAGATTTCTTTTAGACCTCATTAAATCATCACCGAATAATGGTAGAGGCTTGCGTAAAAAATTAGCTGAGTTTATAGGATGTCAGAATACATTCATCACACATGTTTTCTCCGAAAAAAATGAGTTAAGCTTAGAGCAAGCAGAGGCCACAGCGCGCTTTTTTGGATTAAATCGAGAAGAAACAGAGTTTTTTTGTTGCTTATTCAACACCAAAGAGCTGGCACTCAAAGTCTAAAGAAATTCTTAAAATCATCTTTAGATCAACTTACAACTAAAACAGATCTATTGAAAACTCGACTTGAGATTCCTCAGTCGCTTTCGGCAAAAGCTCAAGCTCGCTACTATAGCAGTTGGCATTATAGTGTTATTCATATGGCTTTAACAATTCCACAGTTAAATACTAGAGAAAATCTATTAAAACACTTCAATCTCTCAATGGAAAGACTTGATGAAATTCTACAATTTTTAATTCAAGAAAAAATTATTTCAAAAGAGAAAAATACCTTTAAGGTTGAAATTCCTTTTTTACATTTAGAAAAACACTCGGATCTTGTATCAAAGCACCATTTGAATTGGAGAGTTCGAGCATTGCAATCATTCGAAGAAATTAAATCGACGGATTTACATTATTCTCTGGCATTTACAATTTCTGAAAAAGATTGGCCTCATTTGATTGAGCATCTCATGAAATCACTTGGGGGTTGTGCTGAGATCATCAAACCCTCGAAAGAAGAAACCATAGCTGCTCTTTGTCTTGATTTATTTAAACTCTGAAAAATCAGAAAGGACGAAGCATTCGATTTATCATATGTAGTGATTTAAAACCCCGTAGTGAGCACCCACTACAAAATCACTACAACTATGGTTATTTCGGGTGATTTTCGATGATCCTGGAGAAACAAACTTAGAGCCCTCCTCCGAACTAACTGGTTAAAAGTAAAAACAAAAACTGAAAATAAAAAGAAACCCGCGCGAAGCGGGTTTTAATGGTGGAGGTGATGTAAACCCCCTATAATCAATAACTTATAGCATTTGGGCATCACTTGGGCAATGGGAGATATTTTTGTAATA
>JADLCR010000091.1 GCA_020847095.1 Oligoflexia bacterium
ACGAATGTAAGTGCAGCGCTGACAGAGATCCTCAACGAGACGGTGATGGCGAAAGCCCTCTAGGATTTTTTTTGCCTTTGGCGACTCTAAAATCTCAGTAATTGAATTGTGTTCGATGTTCCCCAGCTTAACGTCTCCCTCTTTATCCAGGCAACAAGGCACAACAGTGCCGTCTGCCAAGATCCCAAAATGACTTGAGAGTCCGTAGCAAGTTCCCTGAGTGCTGAGAAATGGTTGCTGGGGGCTTGGCCACGTGAATTCGGTGTCAAAGTGAAGATACAAACGATTTTTAATTTTGAAGCTTTTGTTGAACCGGACATCCAGAGATTTGGCCATCTTGAACCCATAATGCAATTCAATAAATTCCAGCATTTTTTGATTGGCGTTTTGAATGGTTTTTGGATCTTGAAGGGTCCAAAGGCGGAAATTTATAAAGAGCTCATGGCGTAAAGCCATGATGTTATCTGTGAAATCTAAAATCTTAGACAAATATTCAGAAAAATCCCGTTTCGGAAAATTGTCCGGGTAACTGTGCAATGAAAAGTTGATTTGTCGAATGATCGTTGATTTTAAAAGCTCCTTTTTTTCGGAATTCAAAAGAACGCCATTAGTCGTGAGATTCACAGGCAAATCGTATTTTTGGCACGTACCTAAGAAGCCCTCGAGCTTTGGGTGAGTGAGCGGATCGCCCATAAGGTGAAGGGCAACTTGATTAGTCAAAGGTGCCACTTCACTAATCGCCTTCTCAAAGAGCTCTAGCGGCATTTGTTTTTTTTCGCGGATGACTTCGGGGCAAAATGAACACTGAAGATTACAGATGTTGCTGATTTCAATGTAAACGCGATCAAATAACTTCATTTAAGTGGAGACCTTTCGAGCTGAGGTTGTTTAACCACAACGCGGCGGGCCGATCAAGTGGGTTAGTCCTGTAATAGTCTTGACCGGGAACGCCATGTTCCTATTTATTTGCTGCATGAAGGTTTTGTTGATTAACGCGCCGAAAATCTTAATCAATCGGTAAAACATCGAGATCTTTCTTTTTTATTCTTCGAATTTCTTCAGGGGTTGCGGCTAATACAGCCTTTGCAAGAGCATCAATGAGGCCTTTCTTGTAGTGCTCCCTTCTATAGGCAAGTCCGATCTCTCGAGCAGGAATAGGGCGATCAAAGTTAACAATGACTGATTGACTGCCAACAGTTTCAGAGGCCAGGTAAGGGAGCAGTGTAAATCCACCATAAGAATTGACGAGGCTCTTGAGAGTTTCAAGACTTCCGCTTTCAAACTTGAATCTTCGGTTCTTCTGAGATTCTTTGCGAAGAGAGCAGACATCAAGAATCTGATGTCTAAGGCAGTGCCCCTCTTCTAAAAGCCAAATTTGCTCAAGATTCAAATCAGTATACTTGACTCGTTTTAATTTCGCTAAAGAGTCTGCCTTTCGGCAAAGCACAGAAAAAGGCTCGTAGTAGAGGGGCATCTCGGAAATTCGATTCTGATGCAGGGGAGTGGCTAAGAGTCCCACATCAATGGCGTCATCATGGAGTGCTTCAATAATGCGGTGAGTTTGGAGCTCTTGAATTTCGAGTCTTATTCCAGGAAACAGTTTCTCAACTGACGGCAAAAGATTCGGGAGCACATATGGTGAAATTGTGGGAATCACTCCCAGTGAAAGGCTTCCCTCGAGTCGACCAGTCTGGTTTGCGAGAACAATTTGTTCAATCTTTTTAGCTTCCATCAGAATGGATTGAACTTGTTCAATCAGTTTTTGACCGGCATCAGTGAGTAAGATCGGTTTCTTGGAGCGGTCGAAAATGATGACACCAAGGTTGGATTCCAATTTTTGGATTTGCATGCTCAAAGTAGGCTGGGTGACTTGGCACTCTTCAGCGGCCTTCGCGAAATGCCCGAGGCGATAAACAGCAAGGACATACTCTAATTGGGTTAGCGAGTAATTAATGCGAGTTAGCATCCTGAGTACCTCTTAAATGGTCTATCTATTTGAAAGAGCAGCTTTTTTATCAATAGATAAAAACTATCAATATATAAATATAATCGATTATACAAACCCACACAAGAGAACTATTCTGTACTTAAGAAACAACACCCTTAATGGAGGAAATCATGGCAACACTCATTAATACTAAGATTCCTGACTTTAAAGTTCAGGCATTTCACAAAGGTGCATTTAAGCCAGTGACCCAAAATGACCTGCGTGGAAAATGGTCGGTATTTTTCTTCTACCCGGCTGATTTCACATTCGTTTGCCCCACTGAATTAGGTGATATGGCAGACAAATACGATCAGCTTCAAAAAATGGGGGTCGAGGTTTATTCAGTTAGCACCGACACTCACTTCACTCATAAGGCTTGGCATGACACAAGTCCTACAATCAAGAAGATCAACTTTCCGATGTTAGCGGACCCAACAGGGTTTTTGTCACGGGCCTTTGGTGTGTACATCGAAGAAGCAGGTCTGGCCTATCGAGGTACGTTCTTGGTTGATCCGGAGGGACGAATTAAATTGGCCGAAGTCAATGACAATGGAATTGGTCGCAACGCCGATGAACTCGTAAGAAAAGTGCAAGCAGCTCAATTTGTTGCTTCACATCCTGACGAAGTCTGCCCGGCAAAATGGAAACCAGGTGAAAAAACTTTAAAACCAGGACTTGATCTCGTCGGGAAAATCTAACGAGATCAAATACGGGAGCGAGGGTTTTATGTTGGATGCCGAAATTAAAGAACAATTAAAAGGTGTTTTTGGCTCTTTGACAAAAAGAGTGATTTTAGTATTCGACGAAAGCCCTCACTCTGCTCAAACAGAGTTGCTCGAGATGCTTCATGGGCTCAAAGAGACAAGTTCTTTGATTGAAGTAAGAAGCTCGGGGCAACAGCGAGAGCAACCCTGTTTTTACCTCGAAGTTGACGGGAAACGAACGGGAGTGAGTTTTCGCGCGGTTCCGGGAGGTCATGAATTCACCTCTTTAGTGCTCGCTATTCTAAATTCAAATGGTCTTGGGAAGCTTCCCGATCAAAGCACTCAGGATCGAGTCCGAAGACTCAAGGGACCAATTTCTGTCAAAACTTATATGTCATTAAGTTGCGAAAATTGCCCCGATGTTGTCCAAGCACTCAATCAAATGGCCTTGATTCATCCGCAATTCAGTCATGAGGTGGTTGATGGGGCGCTAGCTGATAACGAAGTTGAAGCATTAGGGATTCAAGGGGTCCCCAGTGTTATCGTGAATGAAAAAATGCTTCATTCAGGGCGAATCACGCTCATGGACCTCATCGCAAAGCTTGAAAATCATTTTGGTACTTCGGGAACTGGCCAAGCAAAGGAACCAGCTCATCTAGGTCATTTTGATGTGATTGTCATTGGCGGCGGTCCAGCCGGAGCCTCGGCGGCTATTTACAGTGCACGCAAGGGTCTGAAGACAGGGATTTTGGCTGAGCGAATGGGTGGCCAAGTGCAAGACACAAAAGGAATCGAAAACTTAATTTCAGTTGTTTACACGGAAGGTCCTGAGCTTTCAGCACAGCTTAGAAAACACGTCGAAACTTATGACATTTCCGTTTTTGAGCAAAGACGGGTTTCTGAAATCGATGCCTCATCGCCAAAAAAGATTCTTTTGGAAGGTGGGGACTGGATGACGACAGACGCCGTGATTGTGTCGACGGGGGCTAAGTGGCGCGAATTAAATGTACCAGGTGAAAAAGAATACATGGGTCGCGGGGTCGCGTATTGCCCCCATTGTGATGGGCCCTTTTATAAAGGTAAAAAAGTCGCCGTCATTGGCGGAGGGAATTCAGGAGTGGAGGCGGCCATTGATTTGGCCGGGATCGTTGCCGAGGTCGTTCTTATCGAATATGCGGATGCCTTGCGGGCTGATAAAGTTTTAGTTGATAAACTCATGAGCCTTTCAAATACAAGTGTGGTCTCTTCGGCAAAGACAACCGAGATTGTGGGAAACGGTAAAAAGGTTGTCGGATTAAAGTATGTCGATCGCAAAACTGAAAACGAAGTTCAGGTCGACCTCGATGGGGTTTTTATTCAAATTGGTCTTCTTCCTAATACGGGTTTTTTGAAAGACGTGGTGGAGTTGACAAAGTTAGGCGAAATTGTTGTCGATCCCAAGGGACGCACTTCGGTCAAGGGTATCTATGCTGCTGGAGATGCTACGACGGTTCCTTATAAACAGATTGTGATTGCCATGGGAGAAGGAGCAAAGGCGGCATTGGCTGCATTTGAAGATCGCATGTACGCCCACTGATAAACGGTAATCATTGCCAACTCATTTTTTCGTATACAAATGGAAATTTTTTTCTTCTGATACTAACAGCAGTGACTTTTTTAAACTAAGATCGGGGGAAAAATGGTTGAACCAAAACTCATTATAAATTTTTATGCTATTCTCGCTTCCATAGGGGCAGGAATGGTCTTTGGATTTCTTTGGTATGGGCCTATTTTCGGAAAGGCTTGGGCCAAAGGCATGGGATTATCTTCGAGCTTCGCGCCTAGTAAAAAACAAATGCAAAAGGCCATGGTGCTTCAGGTCATTGGACTCTTTCTTATGGCCTATGTTTTGGCTCACTCGGGACAGATTTGGAGACCTTCAGTTTGGGGGTTAGGTGAAGATGGCGGTAGTCCGTTGACGTGGGGATTTATGTCGGCTTTTTTTACTTGGCTGGGGTTTTATGTGCCCATGCAGTTTAGCAAAGTGGCCTGGGAAAATCGCCCGTGGAAGATTTTTTTCATAAACGCCGGTCACGATTTTCTAAATCTCTTTATTATTTCTACGATCTTGGCTTATTGGCGCTAGGTTTGATTATTTTTCCGAGCGACTATGACAAATGAGTCAGGGCGGTCAGGTACCTTATCGCATGAAAATTCAATTTTCATGTTGAGATGGACTAATAACTCGATCATGTCTTCGGTTATCCAAACATGATGATGAATAATTCCTTTATTGACCTGATCATCCTTCGAAAATCCTTGATAATGGGGTGCTAGGCCCGGCTCAATAACGCGAGTTATCCATTCTTCTAAGTGAGTGCGGTCTTGATCGGGTACATTAGATTCATAATCTGACATTAAGTGCAATAAGGTCGTTCTCTCTCTGTCCTTGTCGAAAGTACGCTCTTTATGAGGTAAAAAAAGTAAAACAACTCCACCCGGATTCAAAACACGATGCCATTCTAAGAGGGCTTTGACTGGATTCGAGAAGTGTTCGAGTACGTGTTCTGAGATAATGAAATCAAAAGATTCCTTGGGAAAGGGAATTTGGTCCGCTCTAAAGAATACCTTGGCAAGGGAGCGGTTGTGAGCATGGTCTTCATAGGCGTCGCTGAGCACCGTTCTAGATTGAGGGGCTA
>JADLCR010000092.1 GCA_020847095.1 Oligoflexia bacterium
AAATTCAGAAATTCACAATTATAAACCAGGTGGCAATGGCACAGCTGTTGGGGTAGGCGGATCAAATATTGTTATCTTTCGTAATCAGATTCATGACAATGGAAACGTAAGTTCAACTTCTGAGAACGATGTTCATGGAATTGGTGGAGATGCCAACAACGTTTGGGTTTTAGAAAACCACACATACAGAAACTCGGGTGATTCCGTTCAATTTGGCCACAATGATCGAAATGTCTACAAAAGCATTTATATCGGCAAAAACGAAATGCATCATGATCGTGAAAATGCGGTAGACATAAAGGAAGTAAGTGATGTCGTGGTCTCACAAAATAAAATTTATGGTTATCGCGCTACCAGTTCATCTGAGGGCGCGGCTGTAGTTGTTCATTACTGCCCCATCAATTCTTTTATAATTTTTAATGAAATTTTTGATAGTCAGGTTGGCATTAGCTCTACAAGCCTGAACTCGAACTGCACGAGTAGTGTGACTGTCGGTTTCATTGGAAACGTCATTTATGGCATTTTTGGTAATGCCATACAAAGCTGGGGATCAGGGAAGAAAACGTTAGTGGTAGGAAACACTTTATTCAATGTTAATAGTTCGGGGATGGACTTCACTAATTTAGGCGCGGGGAGTAAAATTGAAAACAATCTTTTGTGGCGAATCAGCGGCTCACCGCTGACATTTTCAGGGGCGCAGCCAAATTTCGCTGGCAATTTGCTCGATACGATAGACCCAAGATTCATGAATGAAAATGACTCGGATTTTAGACTTCAGCCAACCAGTCCGGCGATAGACGCGGGTGTTTTGTCGACGGTTTACTCAGAGTATGAATTGATTTTCGGAGTCGATGTATTCTTTGATTATTTGGGAATCGACCGCGCCCGAGGTCGAATTTCAGATATAGGCGCCTACGAATTTCAGAACTAGCGTATTGACCGTCTGATCTGCGTACCTTTTAAGAATTGATCAATGATGACTTCAATGGCCCGAGCGCTTAGATTCGCTTGCTCGGTCGTTGGTGCCTCCGGAGAGAATCGAACTCTCACATCCTTACGGATACTGGATTTTGAGTCCAGCGCGTCTACCAGTTCCGCCACAGAGGCAATGAAATTGAAAAAATCAAAATATGTAAGTTCCGGCTAAAAGGCAAAAAAAAAGGTTTTCAACTTGTTTTGGATCTGCGTGCAGGGGGTAAGGGTAGGGGGACGCCCACAAAGCCAATACAAAATTGAAAACCAGACCGGTCTTTAGAGCAAGCTTGGTGCCAGTCTTACGAGTCGATTCAAGCCACTTCTGGCAGGTGTTTAGGCAAATATTTCATGATCGCTCAACAAGTGATCTCATATTGGAGCCAGTTGCTCGTAAACGACAATTCCGGGCACTCATCATGATCTTTGTACATACTGGCCGGGATATGCCATGCCAACGAGGCCAACAAAAATTTAAATAAAACCCAGTTATTTTAAATGGTTACTGAAAAATAATGCATTGCACCATGAGAGGCATATGGCTTGCTCAACACCCTAGTAACCTTTCGAATAAGGTGAGGTATATAAGATGAAGCAGTTATCCAATTACGGATTAACGATGTTGGGATTGATAGTGAGCTTTGGAATTGGAGCACATGCTCAATCCTATAATGTAGTAACCACGCAGACGGCTCAGCCACCCCAGCAAGTTGAGCAGCCCGTTCAGGCTCAAGCCACGGTTCAGCCCATTTACATTGTAAACCCAGGGCCGAATCAAGCCGCCGCTCAAGTGCAGCCCACAACTCAAGTTGAAGCACAGAGCGTGCGTGAATCAAGACTTGATGCAATTCGAAAGCAGCGCGAAGAGATTGAACGTCAAACCGAAGAAAAACTTCAGCAGCGCATCGAAGATGACCGAGTGCAAGCGGAAAAGGAACGCCAAGAAAGACTCCTCGCGCCCCTCGGTATTCAAGTAGCGCCATCTAATGCCGTTTCAGGGTCGGCCCCTCAAACAGTTATTGTGCAAGAAAAGCCCGCTGTGGTGACAACAGTAGTGACGACCGCTCCCTCAGCTACCTCTGAGCAAAATTCAGAAGGTGGCGGAAAATTTCGAATGGGTGGAGCCCTTGGAATTGGTTCCTATCCAACAGTTTCAAATGTGACTCCTGTTTATTCAGTTGGGTTCACGGCCGATTATTATTTCCCCGAGCGATTTGCGGTAGAAGGCGCTTTTAGTTATTCATCTTTTGACATTACAACTGCCGTACCCTGCTACTACTGCCCCAATCCAAATCTTGTGACCACGATGACTCAAATGAATTTCACTGGCGGCGTTACTTATCTTATTCTCAAAAATAAATTAACACCGGTTGTGGGTGGGCATGTTGGTTACACGCGCCGATCGTACACAGGTCGTATTTCTTACGGATCACCAACTCCCTATGGAAGTTCTGGCGAAACGACCTCTGGATCAAACGCTTTTGATGCAGGTTTGTCAGCAGGAGCCGCCTTAGTTCTGTCTGAGAGATTTACCATTGGAGCGACTATCAAGTGGTTCTTTAATCTCAGTTATCGCACCGATGACCCGTTGACCTATGCTTACGGACCTCCGGTGGGCTCGGCGATTGAAAGTTTGAATTACTATTTAGCGACAGTAGATTTTAAAATCGCCCTGTAATATTCCCTGGCAATATCGTTTAAAATTGGCCAAGTTTGTGGCACCCTAAAAGGGATGAAACAAGCTTGGCTTTTAATTTTTATTTCTCTCGCCCTGGCTTCTACGGCTCAATCCAAACAGTTTGTGATGAAGCTTGTGGGAATAGTCGGCGGCCAAGCCATTTCAAGCCGAGATGTTGAAGTGAGCCAGATGATTGATCGCGCTTTGTTTGCAAGTGGTCCGATTCAATCGCCAGGCTTGGGCTCGGCGGATTTTACGACCTCACTCAATAAGCTCATCATTGAATGCATGGTGGATCTAGAGGCTAGAGATTTTGGTGTGGCGCGCGTTACAGATTCAGAAATTTTGCAGAGTGTTCAAATCGTAAAGTCGAGACTGCTAACGGGTGCAGCAAAAGCAAAGTGGAATTCTTTTGGAGTAGGTGAGACTCAGCTTAAAGAATTGGTGGGCCGGAAGCTTCGGGCCAATAGGTTTATTAAGTACAAAACCAATTCAAGTTTTGTACAAGTGACCGATGATGATGCTGAACGCTATTTCGAAAAAAACCGAATTAAATTTGGCTCCCTAGAATTCGAAAAATTCAAAGCAAGTATCAAAAAATATCTCGCAAATAAGAATGCCGAAGATCGATTGCGTGACTGGTTTGAGATTCTCAAGAAAAAGCATAAAGTGCGTAATCTCACAGGAGCCTCTGATGTCGTTAGCCCCAGTGGTACGACCCGCGACAATCTCTGATCTCAATCAGATTTACCAAATTAATGTCCAAGTTCAGGCGTATCCTTGGTCTCAAAACCAAGTTAAGACCGAACTTGAGAGCGCGGCGGGGAGGCATTTTGTCGTTTTGGCGTCAAAGGCGTCAGTGTCAGCCTATGTATTGACCCGGGTGTCAGGGGCGGACCTTGAAATCACTTCCCTTGGAACGGCGATTGAGTTTCAAAGGAGCGGTTTTGCCCGGCTTCTTATTGAGTAGCTTAAAAAGCTGAATGATTTTGAGGGTCTTTTCCTTGAAGTTAGTGAGAAAAACGCCGAAGCCCTCGGGTTTTACGAGGCCAATGGATTTCAAAAGATAGGCGCGAGACCCCAATATTATCCAGGTGGCGAGGCCGCTTTGGTTTTTAAACTAGATCTTGCAAAAACCTAGTCTTTTTGCTACTTTTGCCACACTTTTGTGGGCCGCAGGGCCCACTTTTTTTTGATTGAGAGAGCTCTCGAATTCGGGTTTTTTTTGGATTTAAAGAGACTAGAAGACACAATAAGACCCTTGCTGGAACAAGCTGGGTATCGGCTTTATGACTTAGAGTTTGTTGGCCGAACTTTGCGTGTCTACATCGAGAAGCCCGGAGACTCTGTCGGCATTGACGACTGTGTAGAGACCAGTCGTCTATTAAACCCTCTTCTGGATGTAGAAGACCTTATTCCCGGAGGACGGTACGAGCTCGAAGTTTCAAGCCCAGGTCTTGAAAGGGTTTTGAAGCGAGCGGAGCACTTTTCGTCGGCCGTCGGCTCAGAAGTTGTTCTTCATACGATCGAAAGTATGGAGAAGTGGAGCCCCCAGGACGCCTTTTTTTCTCAGCGGCGAAAATTGAAGGGGAAGCTGACCGGGTTTGACGGCGTTTGTCTGTCCATGGAGTCCGAGGGGCGGCAAATCAGTCTCCCGATGAGTGCTTTGAGTAAGGCGCATATTAGTTTTGAATTGGAAAAAGGTGAGAAAAAGGGATCTCAAAATAAAGGAAAAAAGGGATCCGCTTAATATTTAAGAAAAGGTAGGTTCTTCATATGGCAGATAACGTATTTTCTGAACTGAGTCGAATGATCGATCAGGTAGGAAAAGATAAAGGGATCGACAAGAAGGTCATCATCGAAGCCATCGAAATGGCCCTCGAAACGGCTGCTCGTAAAAAATTTGGAGCAAATAAAGAAATCGAGGCTCAATACAACGAAGAAACCGGAGATATTAAAATCTACGAATTCAAAAACGTTGTAGAAGAAATCGATCTTGAAGACACCGACATCTTATTGGATGACGCGCGTAAACTTGATCCAGACGTTCAAATTGGAGACAGTCTCGGGATCGAGCTTGATGGTTCACAGCTGGGCCGTATTGCCGCTCAAACAGCCAAACAAATTATCATGGGCCGCGTGCGAGATGCTGAGCGCGATATTATTTACTCTGAATTTCAAGAGAGAAAAGGCGATATCGCCAGCGGCATCGCTCGAAGACTTGAGCGAGGAGCTATTGTTGTCGATTTAGGTCGCACTGAAGCTTACCTTCCTCAACGTGAGCAAATCCCTGGAGAGATCTTTAAACCGGGAGATCGAATTCAAGGGTACATTGCTGATGTTCGTCAAACAAATCGAGGCCCTCAAATTATTATGTCTCGGGCCGATGAGCGCTACTTAATGAAGCTATTTGAAATGGAAGTGCCGGAAGTTTATGACGGCATTGTTGAGATTAAAGCTGCTGCCCGTGAGCCAGGAAGTCGCGCAAAAATCGCGGTGACGAGCAAAGATCCGTCAGTTGATCCAGTAGGCGCTTGTGTTGGAATGAAGGGCTCGCGAGTTCAGAACATTGTCCAAGAACTTAAGGGCGAAAAAATCGATATCGTTCAGTGGAACGAAGACCCTTCGCGTTTTGTCTGCAATGCCCTTGCCCCTGCAGAAGTAAGCAAGGTTATTATGGACGAAAACTCCAAAGAAATGGAAATCGTTGTTCCAGACAATCAATTAAGTCTTGCCATCGGTAAGAAGGGCCAAAATGTCAGGCTCGCCGCAAAACTTTCGGGCTGGAAACTGGACATTTTAAGCGAAACAAAAGTCCAAGCGAAGACTCAAGAAGCGATCTTCAATCTTATGCTTATTCCTGGAATCAGTGAGACCATGGCGCAGAATATTTACCAGTCAGGTTTTGGCTCGCTCCAAGAAATTGCAAAATCGACTATTGAAGACTTGGCAGAGATTCCTGGATACGACGGAGAAAAAGCACAAAAGCTCAAAGACACAGTTAATGAGCTTATTAAACAATACGAAGCCAGCGGAAAAGCTTTACCTACGGCTGGTGAAGGTGAAGTGAGGGCCGTGTCTGGTGCTGTTGACGCCAAATCACTTGCCGAAGCTCGCTTGAGGATGGAATTGAATGCGTTGAAAACTCAGAATCAAAATTCTGAAAATACCGAAGACGCTAAGTCAGCTGATGAGCAGGAATTGCTTAAAGTCAGAGGAGTTGGTGAGACAACTGTTGAACAGCTCAAGTCCGCTGGGATTTTTACTGTTCAGCAACTGGCCGAGGCCGAAATTGATAAATTAACGGCCATTGAAGGAATCGGTGAGGCGAAAGCGCAGCAGCTTAAAGCAGATGCCTCTGCTCATGTGCAGGGATCCGCAAACTAATATCTCAGAGAGAAAGAGAGAGCCGACCAGGTGGAGAATCTTAAAGTTTTTGAATTAGCAAAACAGATGGGCATCGAAACCATTGCTTTGATGGATAAGCTTCGGGAGTTTAAAATTCCTGTGAAGAGCCACATGGCCGAGCTCGATGCGGACACCTTACAGCTCATTAAGGCTCGCTTTGATGAAGAAAAGGCGAAGGCTTCACTGAAAAGTGCGAAAACAACGCGCACCAAAAAGGCGGCGACTGCGGCAGCGCCAAAAGTAGCCAAGGCGGCCCCCAGTAAAGCAGAAGAGCCAGCTGCGGCAAAGCCCGCTCGAGCAAAGACTGTTGCGAAGGCGGCGGCTCCAAAGGCGAGCTCTCCTAAAACAGCTTCAGCTAAATCAACTCAGGCCGCCAAAGTTGTCATACGAAGAAAAGCCAATGCTATTGAACCTGAACTTACAGCACAAGAAGCTGAGGCGCAGGAAGAAGCACCGGTTGCTGAGGATTTGGCTCCGGCTGGAACTGAAACCGTAGAGACACAACCTGCACCAATTGACTCGACTCCTGGTATCAAGACGACGAAAGTTATCAGTCGAATTGATTTAAGAACGACGATGGGTGAATCGGCACCTCGATCCACTGTGGTTCCGCGGCCCTCGCAGGTCGCAAAACCTCAGGCACCAGCACCTACTGAAATACAGAATCGCGAAGAAATTGAAAAATTGATTAAGCAAGAAGCGCTTGCGCAAGCCAGAAAGGCTGCGGCTCTTGCAAGAGAAACAAAGACACAATCATTTATTGCGGCCGATTTCAAAAAGCGCGAGGTTTTGTTTCAGCCTAAAAAGAAAAAAACGCTGACGGGCCGCGCCGCTCTTAAAACCCAGATCACTAAGCCTGGCGAGAAAAAGCGCCGCATTAAAATTGAAGGCGTTATTTCGGTAAGCGCATTGGCTCAAGCGATGGGGATCAAGGCAACATTGGTTATCAAACAATTGATCAACATGGGCTCCATGGTGACTGTTAACGATGTTTTGGATTTTGAAACGGCGCAAATTGTTGCTCAAGAGCACGGCTTTGAAGTTGAAAACGTGGTGAGATCCGAAGAGCAGCTATTAAGCGCAACAACAGAAGCAAATCCGGCAAACTTGACTGAGCGACCGCCTGTTGTGACCATTATGGGTCACGTTGACCACGGAAAGACCAGTCTTCTCGATGCTATTAGAAAAACAAATGTGGCGAGCGGCGAGGCCGGTGGAATCACTCAGCATATTGGAGCTTATAGCGTTGATGTTAACGGCCGAAAGATCACATTTCTCGATACTCCGGGCCACGAGGCTTTTACGGCCATGCGCGCACGAGGAGCGAAAGTCACTGACATCGTTGTGCTCGTTGTATCCGCCGATGACGGAGTCATGCCTCAAACAAAAGAGGCCATTATCCATGCGAAAAGTGCTGGGGTCCCAATCATTGTAGCCATTAACAAAATGGATTTACCCGGAGCCAATCCTCAGAAAGTCATGCAAGCACTTACAGAATTTGAGCTTGTTTCAGAAGAGTGGGGCGGCACGACGATTATGGCGAAAGTTTCCGCCGCCAAAAAGCAGGGTATTAAAGAACTGCTTGAAATGATTTTGTTGCAAGCAGAAGTTTTGGAGCTCAAGGCCGATCCAAAGGCTCCTGCGCAAGGAACAGTCATCGAGGCGCGCTTGGATAAAGGGCGCGGACCGGTTGCCACACTTCTTGTGAGTCAGGGCACCTTGCGCACTGGCGACATTGTGGTTGTAGGAACCACCTTTGGAAAAGTTCGCGCCATGCTTAACGACAAAGGATCTCCCGTAAAAGACGCGCCCCCTGGAGCGCCGGTTGAAATACTGGGACTGCAGGCCGTTCCCATGGCAGGAGATTTGTTTAGCGCAGCAAAAACCGAGGAGCTCGCTCGAGAAGTGGCCGAAAAGCGACTTGAAAAATTGAAGTCTACTCAAGCCGCTCCTGCGATGAAAATGTCACTCGAGGATCTGTTTGCAAAAGCTCAAAGCGCTGAAATCAAAGAATTGGCAATATTGATTAAAGCCGATGTGCAAGGTTCCGCAGAAGCACTTAAAGAGCTCTTGTTAAAAATTCCGGCTGACAAAGTTAAATTGAAAATTATTGGCGCGGCCGTTGGAGGCATTTCTGAGAGTGATGTGTTGTTGGCCTCAGCGACCAGTTCAATCATCATTGGATTTAACGTGCGCCCCGAGTCTGGTGTGGCACAAATTGCAGCACGCGAGGGCGTTGAAATTAAAACGTATTCCATCATCTATGATGTCGCTGATGATATTAAAAAGGCGATGACAGGACTGCTCGCTCCTTCATTTGTTGAAAAGGCATTGGGAAGAGCCGAGGTGCGGTCGCTGTTTAACGTTCCTAAAGTGGGAACCATTGCTGGTTGCGCCGTTATTGACGGCAAAATTACGCGTCAAGCGCACGTCCGACTCTTGCGAGAAAGCCGTATTGTTTATGAAGGCAAGCTTTCTTCGCTAAAACGATTCAAAGACGATGTGCGTGAAGTTCAAAACGGATATGAGTGTGGTATCGGAATTGAGAATTACAATGACCTTAAAGTGGGCGACGTCATAGAAGCCTATATGAAGGAAGCTGTAGCTCAAACGATCTAGCAGTCCAAGGAGTAGTAGTCATGAATGAAGGGCGCCCCTCACACCGCACGGCTCGGATGGCCGATTTGGTTAGAGAAGAAATTGCACGTTATTTTATGGATGGCCTCAAAGACCCTCGTGTTGGGTTTGTGACCGTCACCGAGGTCAGAATGACCGCTGACCTTAAAATTGCACGGGTTTACTATACCGTTTACGGCGATCAGAAATCTAAAACCGAAACTGAAATAGCGATTAAAGAAAATGCCGGGCGTATCAGAAGTCATCTCGCCCGCGAAATGAGCGTTAAGTTTGTTCCGAGGCTCGAATTCTTTGTCGATGAAGGGCTCGAAAAGAGTTACGCGATTCAGAGTTTGCTTTCGAAGATTTCTCACTCTGAGGAGCCAAAATCATGAGTTTTCATGGAGTCCTGTTGGTTGACAAAGAAGCTGGAATGACAAGTCACGATGTTGTTCAACGGCTGAGAAAAATTACTGGCGAATCAGCGATCGGTCATGCAGGAACACTCGACCCTATGGCCACGGGACTTTTGGTATGTCTCATTGGTGAAGCAACCAAGCTTAGCCAGTATGTGATGAACGAGCATAAAGTTTATTGGGTACAGGCAAAGCTGGGTGAACTCACGGACACTGGCGACATCACTGGCCAAGTCATGGAAAAAAAGAGTGCGGATCATGTGACCTTAGAGATGGTTACTGAAATGAGCCAAAAATTGGTGGGGGCCCTCGAGCTTCCTGTTCCCATCTATTCGGCTGTAAAAATCAATGGGAAGAAACTTTATGAGTACGCCCGAAGCGGCGAGGCGGTTGACTTGCCTGTTAAGCACATGCAAATCAAATCAGCCGTGGTCCATGGATTTGAAAATGGGGTCGTCACTTTCACTCTAGAGTGCGAAAAAGGCACCTATGTCAGATCCTGGGTCGAGAAGTTGGGATCTTTATTAGGCTGTGGAGCCACTGTGCAAGCTTTAAGACGGGTGAGGGCCGGAGACTTCGTTGTTGAAGAGGCAAGGCGGCTCGATCAATTGACTCATGAACAGGGGTGGGAAAAAGCCCTTAGACCCATGGCTCAGGCCCTAGGACACTGGCCTATGCTTAAAGTGGTTGGCCGCGATGGAAGCCTCGTTAAACATGGTCAAATCCCAAAGGGCATCTATGCCCAATTAAGCCGATTTGAGTTTCAAGAGGGCATTAAGCTTATAGACGATAAGGAAGCCCTTTTGGCCCTGGTTATTGCCGATCAAAAGCGCATCCCAAAGCTTGCCCGAGTCTTTAATACCAAACGTTGACTTATTTGAGCTAAGCAGTTAAAACTTCTCAAGTTTTTCTGGAGGGTTCGCATAGCCGGCGGCCATTCCGGATTGTTTAAGGCAAAAATTTATAGGAGTATTTCGTGGCTGTATCTAAAGAGTCAAAGGCTACCATTATCAAAAAACATCGCCGCAACGAATTGGACACAGGAAGCCCTGAAGTTCAAGTTGCACTTCTAACAAATCGAATCAATGACCTTACTGGTCATTTCAAAACTCACGTCAAGGATGTGCATTCAAGGCGTGGGCTATTGAAGCTTGTTGGGCAGCGCCGCCGTTTGCTTGAGTATCTCAAGCGCACGGACGTCTCTAAGTACAAGGCGTTGATTGAGGAGTTGGGAATCCGTAAATAATCGGGTGCCCGTCAAAAACAACAAGAGGAGACCATTATGGTTCAATCACACAATTGGAATGTGGTTCGCGAAACTTTCAAGATCGGCGATAAAGAAATCACCATTGAAACGGGACGATTGGCAAAGCAAGCCGATGGAGCTGTTTTAGTTAGCTGTAATGACACCAGAATGCTTGTCACAGCAGTTTCTAAGCGCGAACCAGATCAGAACAAAGACTTTTTTCCACTCACCATTGAGTACCAAGAAAAGTATTATGCCTCAGGAAAAATTCCCGGTGGATTTTTTAAGCGCGAAGCGAAGCCCACCACAGACGCGACGTTGACAGCTCGACTCATCGATCGACCGTTGCGACCTGTTTTTCCGAGTGGCTATTTAAATGACACACAAGTTGTTGCCACCGTTTTGAGCGTAGACGGTACTATCGAACCGGGCATTCTCGGTGGGATTGGGGCATCAGCAGCACTATCAATTTCGGATATTCCCTTTAATGGACCGGTGGCCAGCTGCCAAGTGGCCTTGGTTGGTGGGCGATGGGTCGCTTGTCCAACTTTAGCTGAAGTTGAAGAGGCCGACCTTGAAATGGTTGTTGCCGGAACTCGTGCTGCACTTTTGATGGTTGAAGGTGGAGCAAAGTTTGTTTCAGAAGCTCAAATGCTTGAAGCACTTAAATTTGGACATGCCGCATTTCAACCCGCCATTGAAGCGCAAGAGCGACTTCGCAAAAAAGTCGGGAAAGAAAAGCGAGCATTCAATCCTCCCGAAATGGATCAGGCCTTTAGAACTCAAGTCGAACAGTTTTTGACTCCGAAGATTGCGAGCGCATTGAAAACTGCGGATAAACAAGAGCGGTACGCGGCCTTTGATCAAGCTAAGCAAGAAGCCGCTGAGAAGTTCTTAGCGGGTCTATCCGATGATTTGCTCGATAAACGAAAAAAGGAACTTGGCGTTATCATTGAAGACGTCAAATATGCCGGCGCCCGAAATATGATTTTGAAAGACAAGATCCGTATCGATGGGCGCTCGACTGTGGATATTCGTCCTATTTCTGTTGAGGTGGGACTTCTCCCAAGAGCTCATGGATCGGGACTGTTTACCAGAGGTGAAACTCAAGTTTTGGGTGCGACAACACTTGGAACTTCAGACGATGAACAATTGATCGACTCCATCACAGGCAACTACTACCGCCAATTCATGCTTCATTATAACTTTCCTCCCTATAGCGTAGGAGAAGTTGGGCGCTTTGGCGGTCAAGGTCGCCGAGAAATTGGTCATGGTGCGCTTGCTGAAAGAGCGATCAAGGCCATTATTCCGGATAACAAAGAGTTTCCTTACACCATTCGAGTCGTTGGTGAAGTCTTGGAGTCCAATGGGTCTTCATCTATGGGAACGGTTTGTGCGGGAACCCTTTCGCTTCTTGATGCCGGAGTCCCTGTAAAAGAGCCTGTTGCTGGAATTGCGATGGGTTTGATTAAAGAGGGCGATAACATTGCCATTTTGTCCGATATTCTCGGTGATGAAGATCACCTTGGAGACATGGACTTCAAAGTTGCTGGCGGAGAAAGCGGAATTACGGCCTTTCAAATGGACATTAAAATCGAAGGTGTGACCTTTGATATTATGGAACGAGCGCTGGCACAGGCGGCTCAAGGGCGCGCTCATATTTTGAGCCAGATGACCAAGCTGATCAATAAGCCAAGGGCCGAGATGTCTCAGTACGCTCCACGCATCGAAACCATTCAGGTAAAAGCAGAAAAAGTGCGCGAAATTATTGGCCCCGGAGGCAAAGTCATTAAGGGAATTATTGAAGCCACTGGAGTCAAGATCGACATTGAAGACGATGGAAAGGTTAACATTTTCTCGTCTGACCCTGCAGCAACAGCAAAGGCTCGTGAGATGATCATGAACATTTGCGCTGAAGCTGAGGTGGGCAAGATCTATCGAGGAAAAGTTAAGAAAATCGTCGATTTTGGTGCCTTTATCGAGATTATTCCTGGAACGGACGGTCTGCTGCACATCTCCGAAATTGCTCATGAGCGAATTCGAACGGTGACAGACGTTCTTAAAGAAGGCGACGAAGTTGAGGTAAAAGTCCTTGATATCGATCGCGCCGGTAAGATTAAATTGTCTCGAAAGGTCCTCATCGAGAAAACGGTCTAATAATGTTCAAGAAATCCGTTTTGGATTCGGGAATTACGGTTGTCACCGAGACCCATCGGTACAACCGTTCGGTTTCCGTCGGGGCTTTCATCAAAACAGGCACCCGCGACGAATCAAAGCGAACCATGGGTGTAAGTCACTTTCTTGAGCACCTAGTATTCAAAGGCACGCGCCGCCGGTCATCATCTGAGATTTCTAGATCCTTAGAAGCGGTTGGGGGTGACTTAAATGCATTCACAACTCGCGAGTACACCTGTTTTCACGCGACAAGCTTACGCGAAAATCTGAAACTCGATATCGATGTCCTAGGAGATTTGGTCAGCCAAGCGCGGTTTTCGCCTCGGGATTTTGAACGAGAACGAAACGTGATTTTGCAAGAAATCGCTATGACCGAAGATAACGTTGAAGAGTACATTTTCGACGTCTTTTTTGAAAAGGTTTATAACCGTTCGTCCCTGGGATGGCCCATCTTGGGAACTGAAGAAAGCTTGCGCGGGATGTCCCGGGCCGAAGTTCTTCGGTACTATCGCGACCATTATGCTGGCAAAAACACCATTGTGGCGGCCGCTGGAGATCTTGAGCATGATGAGGTGGTTGAGCTGGTAGAAAAGCACTTTAAGCCTAAGAAGTTTAAAGGCCCTCGGAAGTCTAGAAAAGAACCGGTTTTCAACCCTTTACGAGAAGTTATTGAGAAACCGGGTGAGCAAGCTCATATTATTGCGGGGTTTGATGCTGTGAGCTTCACGGACAAGCGTCGGTTTGAAGCATTCGTGCTTAATTCGGTTTTGGGCGGTGGGATGAGCTCAAGGCTCTATCAAAGTATTCGTGAACGAAAAGGTCTTGCTTATACCGTGTATTCAAATCTCACAACCTTCACTGATTGTGGAACGCTGACTGTCTATGTGGGTACGGATGGAAAAAGTGTTGAGACAGTCATGGATGTGTTGGTTCAAGATTTAAAGCTTCTAAGAAAGAAGAAGTTAAACGAAAAAGGTCTGGATTTGTTCAAACAACAAGTTCGTGGTGGGATCCTTATGGGCGCAGATGATATGGAAAATCGCATGTCGTCGTTGGGAGTCAATGAAATGACCTTTGGCAAATATATGCCCGTTGACGAAGTTGTCGAGGGTGTGATGGCCGTGAGCGCGAAGGGCGTCTTGGAGCTAGCCCAAGAACTATTATTGCCGGAAAAGATGGCGGTCTTGGTTATGGGACCAGTTAAAGTTTCTGAAACTGAAAAAGTAATTCAAAACCTTTAAGGCTAAAGATGAAACCAATCATTCGTGTTAAGCGATTAAATCCTAAAGCCACAATTCCACAATACCAGTCATTGGGGGCCAGTGGCGCTGATGTGACTGCGGCCATTGATGCTCCGGTTGTTTTGGAGCCTAAAAGTCGGGTCCTCATTCCAACCGGATTTGCTCTCGAAATTCCTACTGGATTTGAGATTCAGGTTCGCCCGCGATCGGGCCTTGCCGTAAAAAGTGGGATCACCGTTCTCAATTCCCCAGGAACCATCGATCATGATTATCGAGGCGAGATCAAAGTTGTTTTGATTAATCTTGGCGAAACGGCGTTTACGATTATGCCCAATGATCGTATTGCTCAAATTGTGATCATGCCTGTTTTACAGGCAGAGTTTGACTGGGTTGAGAACATCAGCGAGACCTCGCGAGGGACTGGTGGATTTGGCAGCACCGGCATTCAAGTTTGAAAGAAGCTACTGGCCGAACTCTTCTTTGAGCTGATTGAGGCTTTCGGATGTGATATCGGGGCCTTGAATTCTTGTTGAGCGCAATTCAATGATAAAATCATAAATCCAAAACACGAGGAGCAATCCCGCCACCGCGCCGACCAGGCGAATCACTTTCTTTTTTTCGAGCAAAAAGTTTTCAGAAAATCCTATAGCAAAGATCGTTGCCCAGGCCAAAATTCCCAATGGGACCATCACCCGCGTCAGGCCTGAAAACACCATGATGATTTGAGCCGGAAGCATGGACAAAACCACCAAAACATACACTTTTCTAAATTCTAACTCTGTTTTAAGCGCAAAAAGTCCTAAGTAATAGAAGACCCCTGCGGAAAATAACGAGACAAGAATTCCAATGACCGGCCCTAAAACAACACTGGCCACGGCCGATAAAATCCGCTTCATGATGATTGCTGATAAAACACTGGTGATCATTGAGTAAGCGCCACTGGCCAAAAACGCTGTAGGCCAATCCCAAGATGGGACGCGCTTAATCCTTTCAACGGCGTTTTTCAAAAAAAACGGCGCGAATGCGAGCACTTCACGAAGTCGAGCGTACAGATCAGGCCACGCCAATTTGATGCGGTTTGGTAAACTTGGTTCCATGGCGTTATTTTGAACTGCCCAATTCTTCTTCTGCAAGTAAAATTGAGTAATCCAAGAAATATTCATGGGCGGTGCGTTGCCCTTTAGGCCATGGCCCGGCTCCAATGACTTGTTCGTGGTCCCCGGGGAATTCCCAGGCGAGTTTTCCGATTTGAAGAGCCTTTTGCTGAGAAATAAGTGGAACTAGACCATCATTTTGAGGAGGAAGGTTTTTCCATTTCAACCATCGGGACATGGCCATGTGCTGAGTTTTTAGCAGGGGTGATACGGGGAACTTCGGATTGGAGAGTACAATTCGAATCGGACTCTCAGTTTTCTTTTTCCAAGTTTTAACAATGCTCTCAGCTCCCGATTGAGTCAGAGTTTCAGTTGAATGCTTAAAGGGTTTCAGTGGGAGCTTTGTAAGTCGCATCCCCAGGTCAGCCCACGGACTTCCTTGAAAGGGTGGGCTTACTAAAAGAGCCGACTTGATCAAAGAGCTGACATCGTCAAGATTCATAATGACGAGCGTATCTAGTGCGCCCAATGAATGGGCAATGAGATGAACCCCATCGTGGGCTTGAGCAATCTTTAATATTTGATCTTTAAACATTTCCACGCGCGCGTGATGGGGGCCACGCCAGGGGGCTTTGCACTCATGGACCATGTACCCATGGCGAGAGAGGTACTCGGGGATCCCATTCCAATAATTTCGAAAAGAGAGCAGGGTTTTTAGGCCATGCAAAAAGACAATCGGATACCGCGTGAGAAGGCAGTTGGGCCTAAGATCCATTGAATTTTTCAGAGTCATTAGAAATGGCCGTTAAGTTTGATCGCTAATTCCAAACTGTTTGGATCTTGATCGGAGGCCATTGGCAAATGGTTTGAGATCTCAAGGCCAAAAGAAAGTTGTCCTGTTGGCCAGTAATCAATTCCTCCCACAAGCACCGTAGAGCCAGTTTGAAAGGTTCGATCAAATCGGCGATTGAGCGGAGTTTTAGATGTGGATTTAATATTAAAGGCACGGCTAGCGACTCCGACTCCACCGTGAACTGTTAAACCCTCTGCCACAGCAGTGTCATACAGAATTCTTAATCCAAAACCATTCGATGACACGCGAGAATCACCTAAAGACGTTTCGGGAAAATTCATCACATGTCCTTCAGCGATCCAATGCTGAGAAAATAGATCTATTCCAAAATTGAGATCAAAACCGTTAATCCCACCACGCTCTCGTACTCCGGGACCCAATGGAATTTCTTGAAATGAAGTTAAATAGGCCACACCAGCGTGGAGCCGAACGTCATCAAAAATGGAGAGGTCGTCGTCAGACGAAGACTTCTTTTTGGAAGAAATCTGAGGAGAGTAAAGGTCATCATCTAATGAGGGCGCCGCCCAAGCCTGGCTTGAACCTAGAATGAGTGTCATGATTAAGAATTTCACAGTCAATTTCATTGCCTTAGACCCCCGATTGGTGAATCCTCTTGATCCCTATTGTACTTCAATCAAGATAATGAGCGGCGTCAAAAATCTGACTCTCAGCGCCCGGCAAATCAGTGTAAAATCAAATACATGACTAAGGTTTCTACTTACTGTGCGTTTTGTCGGCTCCCACGGTCCATTTATCGAAAAAAGGGAGTCAATTGGGTCAATGTTCTTCAGGCCCTAGGTTTGGCTTGTGGATCCAGTTACCTCATTTGGAGGGAACTAGACCCAAGAGCTATGATTATTTTCGTTGGTAGCCTGGCCGTCATGGAGATCTTCATTCTTTTGAGAACCCGTTCTGAAATCGAATGCCCCCATTGTGGTTTTGACCCGGTTTTATACAAGCGGGATCCGGCAAAAGCCTGTGAAAAAGTAAAGCTAAGCATTGAGGCCCGAAAAGAAGATCCTAACGTTTGGCTTGCGCGACGCCCTCCATTGCGACTGCCTAAACGAAAGAGATCGTCGACCCGAGAAATTGTCGCATAGCAATATGGTGGACAGGGGACGGTAAACCGGGCATTAATATTTTCATGAAAACCCTTGTTGTCATTCCTACATACAATGAAAAAGACAACATCATCGACTTGATCAAGGCGATCCACAGCATCGTTCCAGAAACTCATGTTCTCGTCGTCGACGATGGAAGTCCGGACGGTACCGGGGACCTCGTTCGAGCCTTAACTCAAGTGGATAAGAGAGTCTTTTTACTTAGCCGCAAGGGTAAAGGCGGCCTAGGACCTGCTTACGTCGCGGGGTTTCGATGGGGATTAGAGCGAGGTTACGAGTTCCTAACCGAAATGGACGCGGACTGGAGTCATCCGCCTCGCTATTTATCAAAGATGTTTGAACTGGCTGGTCGCTATGATTTTGTTATTGGTTCGCGGTATGTATCCGGCGGCGGGTCGGTCAATTGGAGTTGGATTCGTAAGCTGATTTCAAGGGCCGGAAGTCTTTATAGCCGTGTGATTTTGTCTGTGAATATTCGAGATTTCACCGGGGGCTTTAACGGCTGGCATGCCAAAGTATTGGAAGCGGTGGATCTCGATACTATTGGATCGGACGGGTACAGCTTTCAAATTGAGCTTAAATATCGCGCCGCTCAATTGGGTTTTAAGTTTGTCGAGTTCCCGATTATTTTTGAAGAACGTCGCGAGGGACAGAGCAAAATGAGCGGCAAGATTGTGCGAGAAGCCATGTGGCGTGTGTGGTCGATTCGCTTTCAGCCAAAATCAAAAATGATCTCGTCGTCAACTTCATCGCCAGCGGGAAAATAACTTTTTAATATTTTGAGTTGTGATCTGAGCGAGCTCTTCAAGACTCACGGCCTTGAGTTGCGCGAGATGTTTTGCCGTATGAATAAGGAACGCCGGTTCGTTCTTCTTTCCTCTTAATGGAACTGGCGCCAAAAATGGAGCATCGGTTTCGATTAATAATCTATCCAACGGAACCTGACTTACAACGGACCTTAATTCATCAGCATTCTTGAAGGTGATGACGCCGCTGACACTGATGTAATATCCGGCATCAAGGGCCGCATCGGCCAAGCGCTTTGAACCGGTGAAGCAATGAAGGCAGCCAGTCACTTTCCCATTCCAGTGTTGCAATTCTGCGATGGTATCGTCTTCAGCATCACGAGAGTGAATTTCAACGGGATAGCCGAGGTCTGAAGCCAACTGCATTTGCCTTCGAAAAACCGCCTTTTGAACGTCATGATCAGAATGGGAGTAGTAATAATCTAGCCCGATCTCGCCAATGCCGATGATTTCTTTGTTGGCCTCGACAAGAGTTTTGATCTGGCTCTCCACTTCATCGGAATAATGCTTGGCCTCATGAGGATGGACACCAAGAGTGGCCGCAACGGTCGGATAGTACTTTTTTGTAATTTGAACGACGCGGTCGAAATCTCCTGGGTGACAGCCGATGGTGATCATTTGAGAGATTCCTTGAGTAGAGGCGTCTTTTAATACTTCATCCGTATTCTTTTCAATCATTTCAAGGTGGGTATGATTATCAATAAACATGGCTACTCAAGCCTCATAAATAGCGGCTGACCTTGAATCAATTGTGCGGGCCGACCCTTGCCCCATTTGGTCAATTCAGTTAATTCCGATTTACCATTTAGACATTCCGTAGCTCCTATTTGCCCAAGTCGCTTTAACAGTTCATCGCTTGTAGCTGGTATAAAAGGCCAAAGCATCAAACTTGCAATGCGAAGTCCCTCTAAAACCGAGTGAAGGACAAACTGGAGCTCAATTTTCTTGGTGGGATCTTTTGCTAAAGTCCAAGGTGCTTTAGAGTCTACAAATTTATTGAGGGCAGTCAGAATCGGAAAGATTTTCTGAAGGCATTCATGAAATTCAAATCGCTCCATCGGAAGGTCATTGAGACTGCCGGCCGCATACAAGTATTCATGGGCGGCTATCACTGCGTCGGTAACGGGAGTCAGCAAGGGATCAGATCCAGTCGGTGGCTGAATAGCCCCCTCGAGGTGTTTGATAAGGAGGCCGCTGCTGCGATTGAGAAGATTTCCAAGATTGTTGGCCAAATCGGCATTGACCCGTTCCTTAAAATTTTTAAGAGAGAAATCGCCATCATGACCCATCGGAAACTCTCTGAACAAAAAGAGTCGAAATGCGTCTTGCCCGTATTGCTGGGTAAAGGACAACGGTTCAATAGTATTGCCAAGGCTTTTACTCATCTTTTTGCCCTCGATGGTCCACCATCCGTGAGCAAATATTCGCTTCGGTAGCGGAAGCTCAAGGCTCATCAAAAGGCACGGCCAATAAACGGCATGAAAGCGCAAAATGTCTTTACCAATAAGATGTACCGCTCTTGGTTGAGATTCAGTTCCCCAGAATTTGTTCACCATTTCAGAGGATTTGAGGGGAGATAATGCCGAAATGTAATTGATCAGGGCATCAAACCAAACGTACATAACGTGTTGACTCTTGGTTTGATCGGTTTGGGGAAAGGGCACGCCCCAAGTAAAACTCGTGCGACTCACGCTAATATCGCGCACACCTTCTTTAAGAAACGAGACAACTTCATTTTTCTTTGACTCTGGTAAAATAAATCCAGGGTTAGCATCAATGTGCTGAAGAAGCTTTTCAGTGTACCGACTAATTTTAAAGAAGTAGTTTTCTTCCTTAATTTTCTTAACATCTCTTCCACAGGTAGGACATTTTTCATCAACCAGCTGAGCCTGAGTCCAAAATGTTTCGTCAGGAACGCAGTACCAACCTTCATATTCGCCCAAGTAGATATCGCCTTTTTGTAGCGCCTTTTGAATGTAATGTTGCACCACCTCTTTGTGACGTTCTTCGGTTGTTCGAATAAAATCGTCAAAAGTGATTCCCAATTTCAGCCAAGTGGTTTTGAACTGCTGGGAGATTTCATCGGTGAAAGCTTGAGCGGAGAGTCCTTTTTTATTTGCCGCTTCTTGTATCTTTTCACCATGCTCATCGGTGCCAGTCAGAAATCGAACTTCTCTCCCCAGAAGGCGTTCAAACCGCGCTAAGACATCAGCTGCAATCGTGCAATAGGCCGTTCCAAGGTGTGGGACGTCGTTAACGTAGTAAATCGGGGTAGTAATGTAAAACGGCTCATTTTTCATGACGACGACATCCCCTTTTGAATTGATTGAGTGTCTAACCAAAATTTTTCAAACGCTAGCGAACGATTGATGTGACTTTGAATATCCTGCTCCAATCGTACGACCAATTGAGAGAGTTTGAGAAGGTCACCGGTACTCAGCTTTTCAAGGGCGACTGTTTGGGTTTTGACCGTTTCAATCTTACCAACCAGTGCGGATCGGATCTGAAGCAACCAAACGCGCACTGTGAATAAGGCAAGATTCTTTTCTTCAGACAACTCGCCAAGCTGAGTAAAGGCGTCATAAGTACGATAGGTCCAAAGGCTCTTAAGTGCCTTGGTGGCCAATTCAAAAGTTTGTTTGAATTTGGGATCAGCGATCAGTCCAACATCGTCAAGGCTACCGAGTTGAGTGTCAATTGCCCATTGAGGTAAATCCGGCTTGAGCTTGAGAAGCGAAGCTTGACTGAGTCTTCCAAAGTGAATCACTTTGGCTCGTGAAATTATGGTGGGAAGTACGGCTCCCACTTGGCTTGTCAATAATACGAAATATGTTTCTTCAGGAGGTTCTTCTAAGGTTTTGAGCAAGGCATTAGCCGCTTGAGACGTGAGCTTTTCAAAATCGTCCACAACAATGACTTTTCGAGAGGCCTCATAAGGCTTCATCCAAGCTCGCTGACTTAAATCGCGAGCCTGTTCGAGTTTGACAGTTGAGCCTTCTTCAGATTGAAAGCGCAAAACATCGGGGTGATTTCCAGAATCAACGCGCAGGCAATGGCGGCACTTTCCGCAGGGAGCATCCTTTTCGGCACATAAAAGTGCCTGGGCCCATCCAATCGCCACTAACTTTTTTCCAACACCTGAAGGGCCCGCAAACAAGAGCACTGGGGCTTTTTGAGGAACTTTTGCCAGTTGCTTGAGGTATTGCAATTGGCGTTGATGATCGAGAACGCGATTCCAAATCACTTTAGGAGCCCTCTGGATTTGAGTTCTTCAATCAAAAGGGTTGTTAAATGTTGAGGGCTCTTAGTTCCGTCTAGGACAAAAAATCGTTTAGGTTCTCTTTTTGAAAGTTCCAAGTAAGCCCTGCGAACGCTCTCGTGAAAAGTATTGTCTTCGTTCTCGAGGCGATCATGCCGACGATTCTTTCGTCGTTGTTGGCTAACTTCAACGGGAACATCGATGAGCACGGTACAATCGGGTTTCAGCGAGCCTGTTGCAAACTGATTGAGCCAAGTGACGTGTTCTTGAGCGATTTTGCGGCCAGCGCCCTGAAAGGCGGTGCTTGAATCGAAAAAACGATCAGACAAAACCCAAGCGCCCGATTCCAGCCAGGGTCTGATTTTTGTTTGCACATGCTGAGCGCGATCGGCTTCATAGATCAAAAGCTCCGCTTCAGGGCAGGGTGGTTCGCCGCTCGTTCTTAACAATATTTGACGCAAGTCCTTCCCAAGCTCGGAGCCACCAGGCTCTCTGGTCTTTTGAACAGTTAAGCCCTGGCCCAGCAGGTGCTGACCAAGACTTTCGAGCAGGGTTGACTTGCCGCATCCATCGATGCCTTCGAAGGTAACAAAGGGCATATTGTAAGGTCTTCGCACAGGTCGAGGTCACTGTCAAAATGATTAACTCATTCAAAGGGTTAGCCGATAAGCCATTGAGGTCAAAGATCCCAATATGGAAGCGACTAACCAAAGCAATTTTAAAGTGCTTATTGCCGATGATGACGGCGCGGGTTCGCGGCGGCTCATGGATTTTTTAAAAGAGCGCGGATTTTCTGTAGAGCACGTCTTAAACGGAACGGTCGCAAAAGAGAAAATTAAAGAATGGGTTCCGCACTTTGTCATTTGTGATCTCACTTTAGCGGAGTTCAACGCTCCTCAATTGCTCAATTGGATCAAACAAGAGCCCGTTGTGAAGGACAATCGACCCAAGGTTTTTGTCACGTCAGCTCATAACGTCGTTCGAAATATCAAAGAGTGTATCTCCCTTGGCGCAAGTGACTACATTGTGAAGCCGTTCAAGCACGAGGATATTCTCACAAGGCTTGTCTTTCATATTCAAAACAAGCGCGAAGTAGGCAGCGGCGAGAAGGCCTCTGGTACTGGTGTTAAACTTGAAGGTGCCGATGTCTATCTCCATCTCCTTGATCTTGTGTTGAAAGAAGCACTTAGTAGCCGCCCTCGAGAAGAAATGCTCCTCAACTTCACTAAAATGATCGCGATCGCTCTTAAAGCCGTGAGATGCTCAGCGGTGATGATTACAGAAGATCTTCAAGAAGGACTGGTGCTTGCGAGTAGTGATAATCGCGATGCGCGCGGGTTCAAATTGGACATGAACAAATATCCGGAAATGCTTCACGTCATGAATACCGAAAAGCTAATAGTGATTGAAGATCTGGCGTACGACCCGCAGCTTGCGAAAATCAAAGACCTCGTCAAAGGAATCTCATTTAACAGCATGATCGTGGCACCTTTGAGAAGTAACGGTGAAATGTACGGGATTATCAGCGCCCGAATGGCAAAAGAGCATTCCAAATTCAATGATCGAGATATTCGCTTCGTGAGTCTGGTGGCGCAAGTGGCCAGTCTGATTCTCACTACTGGACTTTCGTTGCCCCACGAATTCTTGCTTAAGAAAACCGCCTCTTAGAATTATTTTTTAACTGGTGGGATCTTTTCCCAGTCGCTAAATTTATTAGCCAAGAGATTGATGCAAAAATCAAAGGCCGCCCGCGAGCCTGGGATGAAGCTTGTCGCCGCTTGAACTTTTTGAAGGCCCCTAACTCCAAGCTCGGTGAACGTCCATCCTCCGAGTAAGATGCGGGATAGGCTTCGCGAGCCAAATTCATCGGTAGGCATTGACGGCAAATTGAAAAGGTAAAATCCAATAACGTTTTGGTAAACAAGCCTATACATGTTGAAACGCAGCCGAGCACGTGTCATGGCCCCGTTGAGTGCTTCTTGAGCGCGCGGGTGTGAACGCAATTCCTTCGGAATAAATTTGGCGTAATATCCTTTTGCAAATTCAAATCCCTGATCGAGCTGAGAATCTAATCCCGTATAGGGAGTTCCAGTCATCATATAACCGGTTAAATAACTATCGACATCGAAGCGTCCCATGAAGAGCATGTTATTAGTCAAGGTGTTGGTAAACGCCGCCCGAAGATTGGCGATGATGATTCCCATGTTGTACCAATAGTTGTCCCAGAGCGTGTTTTTGGGATTTCTGAATGTCTTCTTAAGATAGTATTTTAAGAAGCTTAACTTGGCCTCTTCACCCTCTGGGGCGTCATTGGTTTGTCCCTTGTGTTGGTAATCTGTTTGAATTTTCATCCATATTTCGGCGAGAATTCCGGTAACGGTTGCGTAGAAATACCCGGCGCCAAAGACAATGCGGCTTAAATAAAACAATGAATTATCGCCAATAAATTGATCTTGAATGGGAGCAAGAAAGCCCTTTTCAATGCCAGCCATGCACAAAAATGTAAAAACAAGTTCCTGTGGTCGATCAATAAAGTTTGATGCCAGGGCGGCGCGAACGGCTTGGGCCACCGCTTGGGGGTCTTTGAGCTGTTCTTTCACAATTTCCATCCGATAAACTTGCCGGTTTGTTTTTGGATCAACTTGTCTTAATAAATCCCACTTGGCCTTGGCGAATTTTGAGTGCCTCGAGGGATCACTTGCGATTTCCTGGGATTGGGCAATCAGTTCGGGCGATTGTGCAACTTCGCTCACCGTTCGACGAATCTCTTCGTCCGTGAGGGGCGCAGGTCCAGTGACTTTTAATGTGGCTTCTTTGATTTGCTGGTCCGTGAGAGCGTCGAGCGGATCCAACCCTAATGTTTGACGTAAGAGTTTGCGTTCAGCGATATGAACAACGCGGTCGAAATGGGTTCTGAAAAATACTTGAGAGCTTTGGGAAAGTTCATCAAATACTCGAGCCCGATGATCGCCAAGCTTTGATTGATAGAGCTTCTGAAGGTCTTTGGGATCACGCAATTGGGCGATAAACAGAGGTAACACAGCCTTGAAAGCTTCTTTATAGATACGACCTTCTAATTCGGCAAAGTGCTGTTCCCATTGCTCAAGACGGCGCAGTTCGTCTTTTGACATCAAAAGTCTTTGAAGCACGCCACGATTTCCGCCGTTGAATTCATTAGGGAGGCGCCCCTGAACACTCAAATTAAAAAGTGTGGGGAATAACATGTAAGCGGCTAATACCTTTGGGGTCCAGACGAACGATCGAAAAGCAAACCAGCCGTTCCAAATTTTGGCATAGATGGTTCCGGCTTGAGTGAAAGACGCAAGGCTAAATATGAAATGAGTCAGAGCTCCCCTTAAAGTTCTAACCGTGCTGATCGAAGCGGACTGGTTTTCTTGTACTGTTTTTGATGACTCAAAACGTTTGAGGAACCGATAAATCCAGTCGCCTTTTTCAAACTCATGAAGCTGTTGAAGCCCGTCTTGAAGTGCCGCTTCTTCTTCTGCGTTAAGATCTATTTTTACTTTTGCTCCTGAATTTTTGGACTCGGCTTCAGAAAGGGCGTGAATGTAGTCCCGTTGGAGTTTGTTTTGGCGTTCTATAATAATGCGCTTAAACGCCTTGTAGTATGAACCCTCTTCAAGGCGAATTTGCTTCCAATTGGTGCCTTTCAAATCTTTAAAAAGCGAAATGGTGTTTGCCGTTAAGTGCGGAATTCCCAGGGTGATGGCTAATCCGGAAAACACCGCCGTCATTCCGATGGCCGTTTTCATCAGGCGGTCGCCCTGAATGTAAGTATTGTAAAGCACCTTGGGATTGAACCCCGCAAAGGTCGCCTCAGCGGCTCTCCAAGAAAGATGCAAAATATCTCGACCAAACCCTAGTGTGGACCAAACGAGACTTCGACCAATCTCGAGCCCTTGGTAGAAGAACTGAGTGACAGCTTCTGGATAAGTCGCGCCGAGGGCAAGGCCCAGGGCCGTGGCCCCTGTCAGTTGAATGGCAGGATGATTTCCAAAGGCTAGAAGGGATTCTTTGATTTTTGATTTATCAAAACGCAGGGGATTGAGTCCCGACGCCATCATGGCTAGGGCCCGCGTGAGTCTAATTCCGGCCAAGGGCTTGGGCAGTGTTAAAGCCCCCCAGAGATGAGTGATGCGTGAAATGAGGCGGCGCTGAGTGGTCACTTGTTGGCTGATTGATTGGGCCGTTTCTGAAACCAGTCGATCTTGTTCAGTGGTAGCTCCACCCATTAAAGCCGCTTTTTGTGAGGTTGCCATTTGGCCGATGGTTTTTAAAAAGGCTTCTGATCTAAGAATCTGGTCTTTACCATCTCCGCCTGCAACTTGGGCGGCCTGAAAAAACAACCCTTCTAAGTTTTCGAGCAGAGGTTGCATCTGTTCAAGTCGTTTGGGATCGGTCAGGGCGTCGGTGAGGTTAAAAGCCAATTCATTCATTTGGCTAAAAGGGTCCATAAGACTTGGGCTAAGGGCAACCTCTCCAACAGAAAGTCCATTTCCATTTTTAGAAAGTTTCATTGGCCCCTGAGACGGAATGGGAATTCGATAAACTGGAATCGGAGTGTGACCCAGTTCTCCCAGGTATTGGCGAGCATCGATGTAGCTGACGTTTTGGGCCCCCTCAAGAAACGAACCCGTTTCAGTAAAGAAGATCTTTCCATCAGCGAAGCTTAAGGAATTTGCTGAAATCAAAAATCTATTGAGTACAAATCCTTGATAAGAAATTTCGAAAAAACGAATTTCTCCGTCATAGACCGTAAATTGCCTTTGATTGATTTCAATTCGCTTGCCCTCTGAAGTATAGGCTCTGAGCACAAGCGCCGAGAGATCGATGTTCTCTCTAGGAAAGACGTGTTTTGGCTTAGAAAAGTACTCTTGGTTAAGAAGTCTAAATACGTCGAGTGCAACCGGTTTTGACGGGTTAGTCTCTAAGGCTTCGATAATTTCAGCGGCATCTCGATCTCGAATGGCCGCATTTTTTTCGGGCGATTGTTGATCGCCGCCCAAAGCTGTAATGACAGCACCTGGTGCTTGGTCACGCACGAACGAATCGGGCACAGTAGATGCGGTAGATTCTCTATTGGAGTCATCAGCCAGAACCGGCGGGCAAAATACCAATGCGGGCAACAAAATTGAAATTAAAACTGCCTTCAACAGGGCCCCTCCAAAACTTCAAAAGAAGGTGCCGTTCATATCATTTATGTGGATGATCTCAAAGAGGATTTTGCGGCCCTGGTAGGGCACAATCTTCACAGTTTTCTAGTCGCAAAACTTGGTCGGGGCGAGAGCCGTCTCGATAGACGGTAATCCCTTTACACCGTCTCTTGTGGGCCTCCTTAAAGGCACTAGAAACTTCAGAAACAGAGGAGCTGGATCCGAGATTAATAGTCTTCGAAACCGCACTGTCTGAATGCTTCTGAAAGGCGGCCTGAATCTCGACGTGTTCAAGGGTATGAATATCTTTCGCAGTCACAAAAATGCTCTTTATTTCGGAGTGGAGCTCGGAGTCTTGCAGAGATCCCTTTGATCGCAACAGACGAACGATCGGGTCGGGATCATTCCGATGACGTTTTAGAACTTCTTTCAAAAGCGGATGCACTTCGGTCAGAAGAGGGCCGTCGGTGACTTTTCGATCATAAGCGAAGCTGTACCAAGGTTCGATCCCTGAAGAGCAGCCAGCGATAAGAGAGATGGTTCCGGTGGGAGCGACGGTTGTGAGCGTTGCGTTTCGCATCGGGCGAAAACCTCGCTTTTTCCACAAGCTTTTTGAAAAACCATCAAATGGGCCTTCTTTGCGAGCAAGCGTCTGACTCACTTCCTGAGCCTGATGCCTTATAAAACTCATAACTTTGTTTGCCAGTTGAATGCTTTGCTCGGATCCATACCTTATATTCAATCTCAAGCAAATATCGGCAAACCCCATGACCCCCAGTCCGATTTTGCGATTTCGCTGACAAAGACTTTCGATACGAGGATCGGGGTAGTGGCAAGCATCGATGACTTTATTGAGTAGCAAGACTCCAGTCTCTGTAATTTCAGCTAAGTGATTCCAATTGATTTCATTATTTGTGATCACTTTATTAAGATTAATACTTCCAAGATTACAGGCCTCATAGGGGAGTAGGGGCTGCTCGCCGCAAGGATTGGTAGCGCTCATTGGGCCGAGAGAGGGAGTGGGATTATGTCTATTCACTTCATCAATGAATATGATTCCTGGTTCTCCGGTGAGCCAGGCCTGTTGGCAAATAGAGTCGAATAGGTTTCGCGCATCAACTTTTTTTAAAGGTCTCTTTGAAGTCGGATCTTTGAGGGCCCATAGGCCGTTTGCTTCAACGGCTTTCATAAATTTATCAGGTATGCTGACGGATATGTTGAAGTTCATGAGTCGCTGGGTGTTTTGCTTTGCATGAATAAAGCTCTCAATATCGGGGTGAGAAATATCAAGCACCCCCATATTGGCACCCCGTCTAAGACCCCCTTGTTTAATCGTTTGCGTGAGTTCATTGAAGAGCTCCATAAACGCTACGGGACCGGCGGCCGTTCCTAAGTGGGATCGGATGGGTGCACCTCGAGATCGAAGCGCTGAGAAACTAAATCCCGTACCTCCTCCGCTTTGGTGAATGAGGGCCGCCAAAGTGAAGGTATCAAGAATCTTTTTTAAATCATCTTCTACGGGCAAAACAAAACAAGCGGCCAACTGACCATCTTTTCTGCCAGCGTTCATGAGGGTTGGCGAATTGGGCAGAAATTCAAGGCCTTGCATGACTTTTAAAAACCTGTTTCGAAGGGTGATTTCTTTTGGTGCAAGTGCACGGGCCACACGAGCAAACATCTCGCTCGGTGATTCTTGACCCTTTCCCTTTGGCCAAAGGTATCTCTGACGCAAAACTGAAAGCGCATTAGGTGTCAAAAGAGTTTCATCCATCAGCGTTAAGTTTTGGCTTATGGGCCTTTTGCGTCAAGTCATTGAACAGTTTTTTAGAAAGAATTTAGCAGGCAGACGTTGGTCTAGGTACTAGGTCAATGTATACTGATTTTAGGGCGCACATAAAACGGTTGTGGGGAGAGGAATAATCATGTCCATCAAAGATAATCTTCATGTGCGACGATGCCATGTTTGTGGTGACGTCACTGAAAGTGAAACCGATGTGCTCAAATGTGGCGGGTGCGGAAAGTCCTTGCTTCCGTTTTACTATTTCGACAAGAAGAAGATAAAGGAAATGGCTGACGGTGACGTTCGACCGGATAATTTTCGAGATTTAGAACGCGATCCTGAATCCGGGTATGGTCCAATTAGGGGGCTCACTGCCTACTGGTAACAAAATTGAAAGTATCAATTAAAGATATTCAAGAAGCAGAAAAGAAAATTCGTGAGCACATTGTGACCACGCCGCTGGATTTGTCCCGGTCGGCCACCACCCATTTAGGTGAAAGCGTTTACTTAAAATTTGAGAATCTCCAACTCACTGGAAGTTTCAAAATTCGCGGAGCGGCCTCTAAGCTTTCAAGCTTGTCTTCTCAAGAAGCCCAAAGGGGAGTGATTGCCGCCAGCGCGGGAAATCACGCTCAAGGCGTTGCCTGTATGGCTCACAAGCTTGGCATTAAAGCGACTATCGTGATGCCTGAAGCAAGCCCGCTCATTAAAGTCTTATCGACTCAGCGGTTTGGTCCCGAGATTATTTTAAAGGGGTCAAATTACGACGAAGCCTACGCTCATGCCTTGGAACTTCAAAAATCTCGAGGTCTTGTCTTTGTTCACCCCTTTGAAGATGAAAAAGTCATTGCGGGGCAAGGAACCTGCGGCCTAGAAATTCAAAATCAGCTCCCCGACGTGGACGTCGTGTATTGTGCTGTGGGCGGAGGGGGATGGATTTCAGGCGTGGCCACGGCGCTCAAGGCGTTCAACCCAAAAATAAAAATAATTGGAGTTCAAGCGGCAGGCGCCAAAAGCATGCATGACAGCTTCAAGAGTAAAAAGATTGTTACCTTAGAGAAGCCCGTTTCAACCATTGCAGATGGAATCGCCGTTAAGCGCCCATCTGCAGTCATGTATGAACAATTCATTTCACGCCTCGTAGACGATATGGTGACTGTGAGCGAAGATGAAATTGCACACGCCATTGTTTTTCTAATGGAAAGAGCCAAAACAGTCGTCGAGGGTGCTGGGGCAGCGTCATTTGCAGCTTTAATGAACAAGAGATCCATTATCGGTAAAAAGAATCTGGCCTTACTCAGCGGCGGAAATATCGATCTTAATATTATTGAGCGGGTTATTGATCGCGGTCTTCAGGCCTCTGGAAGACTGAGCCGGATTACCGTGGCGGCGCCGGACATTCCAGGAACACTCAATCGCCTGACCACTTTGATTGCTGAGCGAAAGGCAAACATCCTTCAGATCAATCACAATCGAGTGAGTGACCGAATCGCTCTTAGAGAAACTATGATTGAATTCATTTTGGAATCATCAGGACTTGAACAAATCCGCCTGATTAAAGAAGATTTTGAGCGCGCTGGAGTTAAAATTTTGGATTAATCGTCTCCGACGATGGGTTCTTCTGGTTTTCCCCAGGCCCCTCCTCCGGGGGTCGAAACAAACAAAGTGTCACCGGGATTGAGATTGAGCGTGCGACGCTCGCGAATGACTTCGCGACGGCCCGCCAGTGGCAAAAGTGCGACTTCAACCGCTGAACCCGAAGACCCGCCAAAGAGGCCATGAGGCTTGTTTTTCCAACGGTCCATTAAAAGCATGACTCTGGATTTTTTTAGGAACTTATAGGACCTTGTCTGACCATCACCGGCCTTAAATCGCCCCTCGGCTCCAGAGCCATCTCTTAAGCTGTTTTGTACAACTTGAAAAATTTGAAGCTTTTCAAGCTCCTCTGGATCTGTAAGGGGTGAATTAATCAGTGCGCTCGTAATAGCGCTTACGCCAGCGGCTTCACGAGAAGAACCCGAGCCACTTCCCAAGAATTCAAAAAAGCGCAGGCGCTCGGATTCAATCAGCATCGAGTTCATCGTGCCTCCACCCATGGCCGGGACTTCAAAAGGAAAAGCTTTGGCCAAACATCCGAGCATGACGTCAACCACTCGCAGAGCCGTTTCTGTGGGTGCTGCTAATGTTGGCGCTGGAAAACGGGCATTCAGCAAAGTGCCTTCTGGTGTTTCAAGACTAAACGCTCTAAAAAGCCCTGCGCTGAAACATATCGGATATTTTACGAGGCTCGATAAAACCCATGAACATACACCCAAGGTGGTCGCCGCATTGAGGTTAAAGGGGCTTAGTGTTTGTTTAGAACTTCCTTTGAAAGTTAAATGGACATGTTCATCATGGACGGAGAGTTTTAACGCGACCTTTAGTGGCTTTGGCTCCAATTCGTCTGAGTCAATAAAATCATGAAATTCAAATTCTCCGTCTGGAAACGAGCGAAGTGCGGCCTTCAAAGCTTTCTCGCTTGAGAGCTTAATACGACTTAAAACCTTGGATGATTTCCCGGGGGCAAAGGACTTTAACCACGCTGCGGCTTGGTCAGAAAGTTTGAGTACCAAATCCGCAGCAGATTGCAAAATCAGGCTCACATCGCCAACAGCGAGTCCACTTTGACTTAAATAATTGGCAATTTCTGGGTTGATCATACCTTGATTCATGAGAGGCGACGGAGGAATGCGAAAGCCCTCTTCTTGTTGATTGGAGCTGTCTTCGGGCGGAATGGCTTTTAAAAGCTCGGGGCAAGACAATGATATTCCAACGTAACCCACCGGTTGCTCAGATTCGGAATATACCGGAGTGAGAAATCCAAAATCGGCAAGACTCGGCTGACCGCTCAACGGGTCATTGGAAATGATAATTTCTTTGCGACTCGGAGTTAGGTAAACGTAGGCGCTCTTGAGTGTTTGCTCAAGAGCAGGAAAAAAATGTGGGAAGCTTCCCGCGCCGTGAATGAGTTCTTTTTGGCTATCAAAAAAAGCACAAGCACGAATTTTCGCGGTTTCTTTTGAGGCCTGATCTAACCAAAGATGCAACGACCGCTGGGCGGCGATGAGATCTAAATCAAGGAGTTCCAAAAAAACCTCCTTTGCGAACCTGCGGCTCTATCGATTTTCCAAATAATTTTTCAACTCTCGAACAATCAGCCTTGAGAGCGGAGTCCTTGCGGAATTGAATAAGTGGCCCTTGGAGATTGTCAATTAAATGGCTGAGCCATCCAGTGACTTTCATTTCCCTCAAGTCTCGATGATGCTGGCTAGCGACTTGATAAATTTCCCAAGTGAGGCTTTTGGTCCAACTTGAGAGGCATTGTTCGATTAAGTTGGGGATGGTCGTCTTCACAGTCTTTGCCATCAAATTTAAAACGCGATTCAATCGCTCCGGGTCGATCTTAAGTCGGTGAACATCAGTAGACTTTATAGAATGCTTTTGTACTAAGAGATCTAAAATGCACAGCTTCAGTCCCTTACCAAAGCAAACAGGGCCCGGCTCTGACCCAATCACTTCATGTCCAATTAAAATTTGGTTAGCCGTATCGAGTGAAACTTCATCTAAAAGGGAGTGACGTAATTTTATTCGGCCCTGGTTTGAGTTTATAAAAATCCCGTCGTCCAAAATCTCTACGGTCGGTGAATGCTCTTCAACACGATAGGGGCTTACAATGGTGATGTTCTCGGGCGAGAATCCCATGGCACCCAATTCTTTTGTGATTTTTTCCGTCAATAGAGTTCGATGGATTCGTTGGGCTAATTGGTGAGCGCGTTCATACAAGTTTCCATTGTCTTCAGTAGATGCAAAGGTACGAATTTCATAGTTCGAAAGAAGACTAACAAGTCGCCTTTCCTGTTCCGGATTTGATTTCGAATTTAACAGGCAAATTCCTACGGCATGGCATTGAGTGGCTTTAAGTTTGGTTGCAAGGAATTCGACTTCCTTTTCATCGAGCTCATGAACAATATCGCCTTTTGCATCAATGCGGTGAGTGATTCCGAAGCACAGTTCTTGGGGAATGACGGGCAAAGTCTTGCTTGCGATGAGACCAAAGGGCCTTTCTCGACAAGAAAGTCCTATCTGAAGAGTGTGTTCAAACCCTTCGGTAAAAATCATTCCAACGGTTTCTGTCCATCCTTCACTGACGGCGACTTCAGGCCACGTTGTTGAAAGGGTGACTTTAACGTCAGAGAGTGTAGATTTATTTTGAAGCTCCCCCAAAGGCTCAGACAGTGAAGTCCACGGCTGATCCTTGCGAGAGAAAGTTCGAAAAAACTGAGCTTCCCTTCCGTCAGTGAGTAGCGCATCGCAAAACAGTTCGCGCATATCCACTAAGAGATTCCAGGCCACTATTGACTCCTCACGATTGATGGACCAAATTATGAATGCAAAGTCTCTGAATTGAAAGGAATCTTTTGTTGAAGAACCATGCAAAAAAGGGGGCATTCGTGATCGCCATCGACGGTCCTGCGGGAAGTGGGAAATCAACAGTTTCCTTGAAACTTGCAAAAAAACTTAATCTGACTTTCTTGACCACTGGAGCCTTTTATCGGGGCTTGGCTTTTTTGGCCAATAAGCGATCAATTCCTTTGGATGACGAAGGGGCTTTGGTGCGGCTTACCCATGACGCCGGATTTAGCGTCGTGGCGAATTCCCAAGGCACTCGAGTGCTGGTGGACGGGCAAGACGTCACCAGTCAAATCAATACCGAAGAGGTCGGCAAAGGGGCAAGTCTTGTATCAGCGCTCCCAACTGTGCGCGCGGCCCTATTAGAATCCCAGCGCGGGTTTGCAAGGGGAGCGGGGCTCGTGGCGGAAGGTCGCGACTGCGGAACGGTGGTGTTCCCCAATGCCGCGTTGAAAATTTTTCTGACTGCCTCGCTGGAAAGTCGGGCTCATCGACGGTCAAGCGAATATCAAATGCCCAATCAAGAGACGCAAAAGGCTTTGGAGGAACGTGATAGCCGTGATAGTCAAAGGGCCGCGGCACCAATGGCAAAGGCATCCGATGCTATTGAGATCGACACCTCCGAAATGACGATCGATGAAGTTGTAGGAAAAATTGCTCAAATTTATTCTGAGCGCAGGAGTAAGAACTAAGTGGAAGGCATGGTAGAGCCAGGGCTAGAGAGAGCTTCAGAGTTTAACCCCCTTGTTCGTGGCGGGGTTAAAATCCTAACGGCTAAGACCGCCGGAATTTGCTTTGGCGTAGAGAGAGCCTTGAATCTAAGTGAAAAGGCTTTGAAAGAGGCCTCGCAACCTATTTCTTCGTTAGGACCTTTGATTCACAACCCTCAAGCCGTAGGTGAATTAGCGTCAAGAGGGCTGAAAGTCTCACAGAAACTTGAAGACATTCAAGGTACCGTAGTGTTTCGAAGTCACGGCGTGACTCTTCAAACTCAAGCGCTAGCTTCGAAATTGGGATTAAGCGTTGTTGATGCGACTTGTCCTCTAGTGAAAGTTCCTCAAAATTTTGCTCGCCGTCTCAGTGAGGCTGGTTACTTTGTTGTTATTATCGGGGATCGTAATCACCCAGAGATTCAGGGAGTGATGAGTTATGTGGAAAATGGTCACTTTTGTGTGGTCAAAGGCCCTGAGGAGTTAGACGCCATTGGGAAGCACGATCGGGTCGGAGTGATTTGCCAAACCACTTTGAAGCGAAGTGTTTTTGATTCCGTTGTTGCTCGTTGCAAGGAATTATTTAGCGAAGTTAAGTCCCATAACACTATTTGCAGCGCCACCAAAGACCGTCAAGAAGCCGCATACGAACTAGCTTCCCAGGTCGATTGCATGATTGTTATTGGGGGTCGAAATTCTTCAAACACACAGAAGCTCTACGATATCTGTAGCGATCTTTGTCCCAAAGCTCACCTTATCGAAACTGCTGGCGAGTTAAAGGCTGAGTGGTTTCAAGGGCTTAAATCTATTGGAATTACCGCAGGCGCTAGCACCCCCCATGCCGTAATAGAATCGGTTCGACAGACTGTGGCCACTCTGGTGAGTTAAGTTCTCAATTCCATTGACTTTTACCTCTTCAAAAACTACTTAATTGGACTTTGAGTCTGCGACCCCATTGGCACAATGGCGTGCTATGTAAACTCGCGGACTCCCGTTGGAAAGAGTTGGTAGATGGTGACACCCCAATCAATGACTAAAAAAGGACAAAAAACTTCAAAACTTCAGGCCGCACGCGAGGCCATTTTGGCTCAGCTTGAAGCCGAGGAGCAAAAGGCCCGGGGGCCTGCTAAAGGCGAAGGGCAATCATTTGCCGAGCTTTTCGAAGCAAGTGTTAAAGAAAGAGACTTCAATGTAGGTGACGTCGTCACAGGCAAGGTGATCGAAGTTAATCCGGAGTTTGTCCTTGTCGATATTAACTACAAATCTGAAGGATTAATTCCTTTTAGTGAATTTCACAGCGCAGACGGTGTCCCGAACATTAAGCCTGGAGACACAGTTCAAGTTTACATCGATAAAGTAGAAAATGAAAACGGCATGGTCGTTTTGTCTAAAGACAAGGCCGACATGCTGAAGGCATGGCAAGACATTTCAAAAGCCTGTGAAAAAGAAGAGCTTGTTGAAGGAACGGTTATCGCGAAAGTTAAAGGCGGCCTGAGTGTCGATATCGGGGTTAAAGCTTTCTTGCCAGGGTCACAAATTGATTTGCGACCAGTGAGAAACCTCGACCAGTACATTGGAAAGAGACTCAAATTTAAGGTCATTAAATTTAATCGCAAAAGAGGCAATATCGTTCTCTCAAGAAGAGCACTTCTTGAGCAAGAGCGCGAACATCTCAAACATCAAACCCTTGAAACTATCCGTGAGGGCCAGATTGTTGATGGTATTGTCAAAAACATTACCGACTACGGCGCATTTATTGATCTTGGTGGAATGGATGGACTGCTTCATATCACCGATATGAGCTGGGGCCGAGTAAAGCATCCCTCTCAGATCATCAATATTGGCGACGAAATTAAAGTCAAAGTTTTGAAATATGATACCGAGCGAGAGCGCGTAAGCCTTGGGCTAAAGCAGTTGCAACCGGATCCTTGGGAAAACGTTCAGGCTCGATTCCAGGTGGGCCAAAAGCTGTCTGGCAAAGTTGTGAGTCTGGCTGATTACGGCGCCTTCGTTGAACTGGAAGAAGGTGTAGAAGGACTTATTCACGTATCTGAAATGAGTTGGACTCAACGTGTGAAGCACCCATCCAAAGTTGTTGCCGTAGACGATACGGTTAACGTGGTGGTGCTTGATATTGACCTTCCCAATCGACGTATTAGCCTCGGCATGAAGCAGCTTGAGACTAACCCCTGGCTGGCATTGAAGGATAAGTATCCTGCAGGAACAGTTATTGAGGGACAAATCAAGTCGATCACGGATTTCGGTGTGTTCATTGGCATCGAAGAGGGAATTGATGGACTTGTGCATATCAGCGATTTTTCTTGGACCAAGCGTGTAAATCATCCGTCGGAAGTTTATAAAAAGGGTGACGTCGTAAAAGCGGTTGTTTTGGCCGTTGATTTAGAAAACGAGCGTTTTAGCCTTGGAATTAAGCAACTTGAGAAGGATCCTTGGTCAGAAGTAGCCAACAAGTATGCTGTTGGAACTCAATTAGAAGTGAAAGTCACGAAAACCGCCGACTTCGGAGTTTTTGTTGAACTTGAACCTGAGATTGAGGGCCTAATCCATATTAGTGAGCTTTCTTCAGACCGTGTTGAAAAGGTTGAAGACGTTGCAAAGCCCGGAGATGTTATTCGAGCTGAAGTCATCAGCATCGACCGTGATGCTCGAAAAATTGGATTGAGTGCAAAGCTTGTTTCCTTTAAGGGCGATCGAGCTGATATGCAGAAGTACGCAAAATCGACTCCGAAAACCAGTTTGGGAGATATCTTTGGCGACCAAATGAAGGGCATTAAAACCGATGGTGAAAACAACTAATCTGGTTTTGAATTAAAAGAAACTGACTCCAAGGGCCGTTGACATTGTCAACGGCTCTTGTTTTGATGAGGATCAATGTATGTCAACCGGTGAACAGTTCGTCAAAAAGCATCCCTGGGCAGTAGCACTCATTTTCGTTGGGATGGTGTTGTTTCTGGGTCTTTTGGCCCTGGGCGCCGCCATTTACACGGCGTTTGGTGAGCATGAACCTAGGATTTCGCGAAAATCCGTTCTGCTGTTAGAGGTCAAAGGCATCATTACCGATTCCAAGAAGTTTGTTAAAGACCTTAAACGATACCGAGATGATCACGATATTAATGCCGTTGTTGTACGCCTTGACTCACCCGGTGGCGTTGTTGGTCCAAGCCAAGAAATGTATGATGAAATTTTAAGAACCCGCCAAAAAAAGGTACACGTTGTTTGTTCGTTGGGATCAGTGGCCGCCAGCGGGGCTTATTACATTGCTTCGGCTTGCGATAAGATCGTCACCAATCCGGGAACAATCACGGGAAGCATTGGTGTCATTATGGAGTTTGCCAATCTCGGCGGGCTGTATCAGTGGGCCAAAGTTGATCGCTATGTTGTGAAGAGCGGTAATTACAAAGATATCGGATCGGAGTTCCGACCGATGCGTCCTGAAGAGCGGCAAATCATTCAAGGCATGATCGACAATGTTCACATGCAGTTTAAAAAGGCCATAGCCACGGGCCGCAACATGAAATTAGAGCGCGTTTCTGGCCTTGCCGACGGGCGAATTTTTAGCGGCGAACAGGCGGTTAACCTCGGGCTGGCTGACAGTCTTGGGGGACTTGAAGAGGCTGTGGATCAAGTGGCTAAACTAGCTGGCATCAAAGGTGAGCCCGAAATCATAACGCCTCCACCTAAGGGCACAGGGTTTATCGACTTTATTATGCAAAACCGCGAAGATGAAGAAGAGGCTCAGTTAAAACGCTTTGTTAAGGGAGCCCTTCGCGTGGACCTGGTAGGTAAGCCGTTGATGATTTTGCCAGGAGCACTAGGCTCATGGTAAAAAAAAAATTAAAAAATAAGAAGGCCTCTCCAAAAAAGACCAAGGCGGTTTCAAAAAGAGACACATTATTTGCCCCTTGGAGATTAAATTACATTAAAGGTGCAAGGGATGGAGTCAAACAAGACTGTGTATTTTGCTGGGCGGCTCAAACCGGCCCGAGTATGGAGACGTTGCTTGTTCACCAAGGGAGTCAGTGCTCTATTATTTTAAATAAGTTTCCATATAATAATGGTCATTTGATGGTCATTCCTCATCGACATACCGCTGACTTCGATGGGTTGACTAGGGATGAATTTGAAGAGATTCATCAACTCTTAAAACTGGCATACCAAGCAATAAAACGGGCTTATAACCCCCAAGGTCTCAATGTAGGACTCAATCTAGGCCGGGTCGCTGGTTCGGGTATTGATGATCATTTGCATTACCATTTAGTTCCTCGCTGGGGTGGTGACACAAACTTTATGCCTGTCATCGCGCATACCAAAATTATTAGCGAGTCGCTCGACGATACATTTGAAAAAATCAAGAAGGCCATTGATGAAATCCGTAGAAATTGAAATTGATCATATTGGAATTGCCGTTCCAAGCCTTGACGCTGATTCTTACACCTTTTGGAAAGCCCTAGGGTTTCAGGCTTCGCCTAAGATCGAAACCGTTTCGGATCAAAAAGTGAAGGTGGGCATGCTCCCTCTCGTCAACGACGCCCAAATTGAACTCTTAGAACCTACAAGCCCAGACAGTCCGGTTGCCAAGTTTCTGGCAAAAAAAGGACCAGGCATTCACCATATTTGCCTCAGAGTTAAAGACATTCGAGCGGTGATGGCGAAACTTAAGGATCAGGGCGTGAAGCTCATTTATGATGAGCCGGTTAAGGGAGCCCATAACTGCCTTGTGACATTTGTCCATCCATCTTCAACAGGCGGTGTCCTTGTCGAGCTTAGTCAGCCGGGAGAGAGAAAGTGAATAACCGAAGGCCCTTTGATTTCAATCAAATCATGCCGCTTTCTCCGATTTGCAGAAAGCTCATTTTGACCATGGTGGTTTTTTGGTTCTTCGCTATCGTGATCGTTGAGCAGTTCTTTTTGAGCGAACCTTACATCACTGAATGGCTGGCCTTGAGGCCCTTAACCCTCGTTAAGAGCTTTGCCGTGTGGCAACCGCTCACCTACATGTTTGTCCATACAGTAAATCCCTTTCACATTATTTTTAACCTACTGCTTCTTTGGTGGTTAGGTAGTGAGCTTGAAAGGTTGTGGGGGCAGAGATTTTTTCTGCTCTATTTTTTTGCAACAGGCATTTTAACTGCACTTTTATATAGTCTGACAGTTTTGCTTATTGTGTTGGCCGGGGGTTCTTCAGGCATTTTGGGAGTCCCGGTTATCGGCCCATCGGCGGCCATCTTTGGGTTAATGACAGCCTATGGAATTGTTTTTGGAGATCGTACGGTCTATTTTCTTTTCGTCTTTGCCATGAAGGCTCGCTATTTCGTCTTAGTCTTAGGGGCTCTTGAGCTGGTGTTGGTGCTAAACAATGGCTTTGGAGGCAGTCAGATAGCCTCTCTTGCGCATCTGGGAGGCATTGTGGTAGGTCTTGTGCTACTTAAACTTTCCCCTTATTTGAAATTTAGTGGGAAGGCGGGCAAGTCAAAAACGAGTAAGCTCAAGCTGGTCGTTAATAACCCCAGCGAAGATGAGTCGGATAAGCCCAAGTATTGGAATTGAATCTTTAACTGGAGGTTTCCATGGCTGATGAGTCAAAAAGCTCAATTACCCCTTATGAATTTGATACTCGCATGATCGAGTGGAATTTGAATCACAATGTTATTTCTCGAGATCAATTAAAAGCCCACTTGGCGAGTCTTTCAGACGATGCCTCTCATAGTGAGTCATTTGATTTAAACGAAGGTCAATCTTCACACTAAGAAGTTGACGAAATAGGCTAGGCTCGCTACTTTGCCCACAGTTCTTTTGAGGGAGGGGTTATGTCTGGAGTGAATAAAGTCATTTTAGTTGGTCGATTAGGAACGGATCCCGAGGTGCGCTATACACCGGGCGGGCAGGCCGTTGCCAAACTCAGCCTTGCCACTAGTGAAAGCTGGACCGACAAACAGGGACAGAAACAAGAGCGTACCGAATGGCATCGCATCGTGGTTTGGGGCAAGCTTGCGGAAATTTGCGGACAGCACCTTTCTAAGGGTCGGCAGGTTTATGTCGAAGGGCGTTTGCAAACCCGATCGTGGGACGATAAGGCCACTGGGCAAAAGCGTTACACAACAGAAATTAACGCCAACACAGTTCAGTTTTTAGGATCCGCAGGAGCAGGCTCTGGCGCTAGTCAGGGAGCTCGTGAAGAAGGGGTGGCTTCTGATAAAGGTTCTGATCAAGGGTTTGTACCGGAGCCAGCTTTCGATTCGGACGAAGAAATTCCTTTTTAATTATTTTTTAAAGCAGCGCAACAAAGCCGCTCTTCCGCAAGAAGGCGGCTTTTTTGTTGGTCTTGAGTGGTCCAAAATTCGCCAACAATGTTGAAACCCTTGGAATCCTTTTTAACATAAAGGGTTTTCTCTCCAAAGTCCGAGTGCTCGGCGGCAACATAATTCTGCAAAAAGCGAATGACGTAATGATCATCGTGTTCAACGATCATGGGGTAGGAAATTTGAACCTGAATTTGAGCATATTTGAGTGCAAGCTCGGCTTTATATTGGCGATACGTAGAAAGATTCATTTTTCCGAAACGAAATTCTGGAGCATATTGGTCAATATAAGTTTCAATATCTTTCGATTCCCAAGCGGATTTCCATTTTTGGACCCACTGTAAAATAGATTGAAGCTGCTTTTGGTTGTCTTCGGGGGTGACCCATTTAATATCATCCATGATCAAAAGTGGTGTTTGATTGATCTGGATGTATGATCCGATTTCAAGAATCGTCTCATTTCTCACCACCACACATCCTCGGCTTCCGCGCTCTAGACCGGTCTTGTCGTCAATGGCATGGAGCCAAATACCGTACCCGGTTTTGCCCGAAAGGCGATCAAAGAGGTTGGGGTAGTCCGTAACAAAAGCCCTTTTCCCGTATTTAATTGGATCCAATTGTTGAGCTTCGATAATACTGGTTAAAAAATAAACGCCTTCGGGAGTGCGATGATCATTGAGGCTGTGTTTAGGTCCTGCCTTTTTTCCGAGGTCAGCTTCGTAGGATTTAACATGTCCGATGGAGCCACCTTTATCTTCAAAAACGTGAACGGTTTTTTTGGCCTTGTTGACCACTAAGGTGTACGGCGAAAAGCCCTCTCGATTTCCAAGGCGCAAAAGTCCTCGGGGGATTTTCCCTTGAGGAACCTGCTCCAAGGCCTGAGCAAAATGAAGTGACAAAAAAATGGTCAAAAAACCTAAAATTCCAGTCTTCAAAGAATGATTGTCCTTTTGCATGTCAAAGGGATGTTCAGTTTAGAGCGAAAATCCCCTTCTTTCAGCATAAAAAATCCTGCGAGATTTTCAAGGGTTAGATTATAATAATAAGTAAGAAATTGATGTTTTATTGGCTCCTGCTCGTGCTAGGGGAGACTTATGGCCGAAGAACGAGACTCAAAGAATCCACAGGGGGAAGAATCCTCCAAGCCTAAACCTTCGTTTAGGGAAAAATTACCGAAGATCTTAAAAGGGCTGTTTATCGGATTGAATGCGGCCGTAATGCTCGGGGGTCTTGGGGTTATCTATAACCTGAAGCTCATTCAGGGTAAGCCCGCAATCACTGAAGAATCTGAGAGTGCGAAGGCCAGTCACGATCGTGAAATTCATGAAAACAAACCAGTACTTTATAGCTTCGATCCCTTTGTGGTGAACCTTGATGGTCGTCCTCGAAAAATCGTCCGGACGAGTATCCAACTTGAAATGCTCAGCGATGAAGGCTACGAAGAAGTCGTAAGTCAAATGCCGGTGGCAAGAGATCAAATTGTACGGATTCTGAATAGGAAGAAGTACGAAGACATCGAAACCATCCAAGGAAAGCTATTTTTGAAAGACCAAATCATGACGGTTATGAATTCGATCCTTCGCAAGGGATCTGTCAAAGAAGTCTACTTCAATGAATTCGTAGTGCAGTGATCAAACTTATTGAATTCGGCTAAGTTGGGGGGGGGAGTAAAATCCGCTTCCAATGGCACGAAACGCATAGTTATTTGCACCGACATTGTAGCCGCCGATGAATCCTAAAAATAAGCTTAGTTTTTGTTTGAGTGCTTCATTGAATTGAAGTTGCACTTTAAAATCATAATTTCCGGGTCGAAGCCCTACTTGTGGTCCGGCGCGCTCCGCTCGCAATTCAATCTTTCCAGTTATATTGGCGTAAAACTCGCTTCCAGGTTTTCCAAGCGTTAACTTCGAAATTTCCATGGAGCCCTTATCCATTTTGGATTCAAGATTGACATCACCTAAATTCATTGCTGGCAGAGCCAATGGTCCAAAGGTGGTCATGATTTGAGAATCGGCCAGTACAATCTTTTCGCCTTGAATTTCGATCGAGGAGTTTGGTTGATCAACAAATTCAGTGTCAAAATCACCAGAGGCTGATCCGGAAATCTTCCCGCTAACCTTAACCGAGCTTTGCATGAAATTGACTAGTTCTTTTAGCTGAAGGTCATCAAGCGACGAATCAAAAGCGATCTTTGAGGGTTTTTTCTGGCTGTTGTTGCCAGCATATTTAATCGTGAGATCGGTTTGCCCGCCCAGGAGACCTTCGGCTGAGGCATTCACGCCTGGTTTAAGCAAAATCAAACTCAATATTGACGGAGACAGGCTTAATGACTGAGTGGAGAGTTTTGGAAAAAATGGGGTCGTCACTTCAACTTCTGACATCGTGATCCCGACCTGAGGAAATAGGGAAGCGTCCATCGTTTCAAAGCTTAAAACCACCTGTCCGCCACTGGCCTGATTGATCATCGTGGCCACTTTGTCGCCTAGGTCATTGAACGGGAACATGAAATACAAAAATACTAGGTATAGACCAAAGCAAAGCACCATTTTCGATTTATGAAACCGGGCAATGTTTATGATTGGCGCAAGAAGCTTTGAGATCATCACTCAACTCCATCGGAGCCATTTGGAGCGGCTTTCTTAAGGGCGTCGACGATGGCGCCTCCGGGTTGAGAAACTTGAGCCATGCGAGGTGCGAAATTGACCACCTTCATGGTGACGTCGTAATAGTGGCTATCGCTGGCATGAGATTTCATCGAAATCCCTTGAAGTCTAAAGCTTGCGTCAACATGTTCAATTTCATAGGCAACTTCAACGGCTTGGCGGATGGTTATTTTCTCAAAGCGATATTGAAAGGTTCTCATGTCAGTTCCAAACTGATTGACTGGTGGAAGCTCAGAACCTTCTCGAATTTGATCGGGACGAATTCCAGCAGCAGCCACCTTTTGATCCATCATGGATTTAAGTCCCGAGGGCGATGGAGGAAACGAAATTTGCGGCGCTTGAGCGAGATCCCTTTGGATTTTAAGCAGATCTTTTAGTGACTGGCGCTTTTCTTCAAACTGCGAGTTGAGATCCCAGGAAGTCATTAAGTCACTTAAAGGCCACCACATGATCAATAGGGACACAAGTGCGCCGGCGCCCCATAAAATGGCGCTTTGTCCGATAGGAGGAAGTTCTTCAAATTTTTCCCTAATTTTTATGACCCAAGGACTTTCCATTTGGGCTGAGGCGGCGGACTTTATGGTTTCTAGTAATCTTTCAACTAACTCTTTTAGGCTATCCATCGCTAATTTTTCTTCTCTGGGGGTTTCACACGGCTAACGCCCATCGTAACGAGAAATCCCACTTTTCCAGCCGGTGCCTGGGTACGCGATCCGGTGAGGGTCAGAGTACCGCTTCCGGGTATGGAGCTCAGGGCCTTTTTGACTTGCTCGACTTCAGATTGAGAACCCACAAAACCTTCTACAGTGACATTTTCGCCATCGACGTTAAACTCTTTCAGGTCGAGAGTGATTTGACCTTTTTGGGGGATACTTTGAGAGATGTGTTTCAAAATATCCAAAGCTGACGTCATCTGGCTTAGTCTTACAACTTCATGTTTACTTTTAATTTCATCTTGTTTGCCTTTGATAAAACGTTTGAGCGGCTCAGGCTTGAGCTCTTTGGAGCTCAAATTCAGCGATGGGGCTTTGGCCACCGCTTTGAGTTGGGTATCGACCGCTGACAGATTTTCTTCCATAAAACTAATACGCAATGATGTGTAGAATAAAATAACAAAAAATAGAACAGCTGCGCCTTGTATCAGGCCGCGATGAGATTCCCAGAATACTTTAAGATTCTTCCCTTGCTTGGAGTACTCTCCCTTTCGAAGATTGATGGCCGGGTCGCGCGGTTTTCTGGTGCCTTCGATTGCAAGGCCAACGGCAATGGAGCTCGCTCGATCTACGCGATCTGTATCGCCGATTTCGGAGCGCAAGGTTCTTCCTAGATGGTGAAAAACATTAAACGGAATTTCAAAAGTTTGAGTGAGATACGGACCAAGATTCAAGATGCGACTCATGCCGCCAGACAATATGGCCTGAGTGGGAGCCATTTCGGGCTGATCACTCTTCACGTCAACAATAGTCCGGTTAATTTCCTGTAATAGCGGAGAAAGTGATTTTTCGATTATTTGACTGAAGTGAACTTGATCTTCAGAGGCGCCTTCTTTATTGGTTAGAACGAAGGATTTTTCTGCGACTGTTTTGAGCGCTTCAATGTAAGGAAGTTGGTAGGCATTTCCTACGGCAACAGCAAGGTCATGGCCGCCAAAGTAGACGCATCTAGTACCCACCAAACTTTGCCCGCTCATAATATTGATGAGGCTGCGCTTGTGGCCGATGTGAACATGCAACTGAACAGAGATATTTTCCCCGGCGCCTTCCCAGGGCGGAAAGATCGAGCTCAATGCAATGCCATCGAGTGAAATAACATCAGGGTCAAGTCCTACATCGGAGCAGAATTTCAAAATGTTTTCGATATTTCGATTGAGCACGGCGACTGCTAGTACTTTTGCATGGGTGGCCTCTTGGGAAATGACTCGAAAATCAAAAACAGCATCATCTTGCGAAAAAGGAATGGTATCTTCGAGTTCAAACGGTAAACTTTGAAGGATCTTTTTCCTTTCCAAAAATGGAAAGGTGATCACCCGATGCGTGGCATATTCTGAGCTGAGTCCTACGACATATTTGTGATCGAGTGGATTATACTTTGCGATGATCTGCCTGAGGGCAGCGACCTGTTCGATTGATTGATCGGCGGCCGGATCGTGTGAAAGTTCAATCTCGACAAAATCTTTGAGTTGGCTTGAGTTGAGACGGGTTTCAACCAGAGCGGCTTTGACACTGTAACTTCCGATGTCGACCCCAACGATGCGCATTGTACGTGCCGTCCCTGAAATTAGAACTCTTGCCAAAACACAATCTGCGGTGGCCCAGATGGAGCTGGCGGAGCCGCCGATGGTGAAGGCGAGGCCACGGGACTCGTTCCCGGTGCCGCTGCCGCCCCAGGGCTCGCTTGGGCCGAAGGTCCAGGTGAGCTTTGTAAATGGGTCGACAGCTGTTCTTTAACTTTATCAAAGTCGTAAACAATCGCAACGATTTCACGCTGAGTTTTCTTGTAAATTCCGGTGCTTCGGATGCGAAAGTTAATTTCAGAATCAAATAGAAGTGGAATCTCTGGTTCTTTGTTAAAGGTTTGAGGATTAACGCCCAGAGACTGGACGAAAGTGGTGAAATCATTGAGGTCGCTAAAGGGTCCGGCCTTTGGATCTCCTCGCCTTTCGATGATGCGTTTTACTTTCTCGTCGTCCAATTGCTTGTCGATGCTGCGAATGACTTCGGCTGATGCCAAGTTCACATTGATTCCTTTGACACCGTAAACACTGACTCGAGGTGCAATGAGGTTATAGAGGGGATCTGTAATTCCGGCGACCATGTGGAGTTCTTGTATGGTTTTTAGAGGACGATTGGTTGGTTTTACTTGAGGATCTGTTCTTCCATAGGGCGAATCTTCAGATCCTCCATTTCGACTATCGATATCTTCATCAACGTAATCGGCGATATTGTTTACAATTTCGTCGGGACGAATGCGTCCGCGATTCTCTGTGGCCCATTCATCATCCTGATCCAAGCGGTTTTGAATGATGGCTTTTAATTGTGAGGCTGTGGTCTCTTGGAGTTTTTTAGAGGGACTGGCTAGATCATTGATGTCGATTTTACCGCTTTCACCTTCAATGGTGGCGGCAAAAGCACCTTCAATAAAACTTTCTTTTATCGTTTTCTTGAGTTCATCTTGATCGATGCCACTTGCTCCATCAGGCAACATTGGTGGCCACGCAAAGGGAAATGACCAAATAATGTCCAAAGCCCCTTTGTTGCCCCCAAGATCTTTTCCAAATCGAGTGATCACCGTTCTAAAAATGTGAACTCTTAAAAGACTAATCTGAACACCTGATTTGGCAAGGTAGAATGCCCGCAATCGATCAAGATTTGTGGCACCCACGGCCATTTCGACGTGACTGTTGTAGCTGATTTCAAACGCTAAAAACGTCATGACTAGAATCGCAAATAAAGCAATAATGAGCGCAATGCCCTTTTGAGATTTAAGTATCGCGCGCCCCAAATGCTTTTTCATTGGCTAACTCCCGGTGCGGGTGAGCTAGTGGTCATTTTGAATGGGTCATTGTTGGGCATATGAATGGCGGCAACCGTAGACAATGAGATTTCTCGTTTTTCCTTTGTAATTGTTATCGAAATTTCTACGGCATCAGGAAACATATAAAGAGTTCTTGAATCCGAGGTATCAACGCTTTTCCAACTTGGTTGCCACTCCCGCTCGTCTTTGCCGCCGTAATATCTAAGTTTAAATTCTTTGATTCCTTCTAAGATCACGGATTCTTTTCCGCCTCGAGTGACATCTTCATCGAGAACAGGCGAGACGCGTCGGATAAGCGCTTTTGTAGGTTCACCGTTAGCGGCGGATTTGACGGATTTTATATAGTAACCGATCTTGGCCTGATCACTTTGGGGGCTGTTTGTGGTGACACGGGCATTGTTGAGAGAAGTGAAATATAAAGAATCCGATTCGCCAATAAAGGCCGTCAGCTTTTCTGTCGGGATGGGTGTTGGTTGATTATCGGGGCGAGTTTGAAATGGTGGAGGCTTACCGGCCTGTTTGGCCTCGTTGATCATTTTGTTTTTAATAATTTCAGTGACGTCATGCCAGTGAAAGGCCTGATTGATGTCGCGGGTCATGATAATGAGGGTGTCTCTGACTCCCGCATAATCATCCAAATCTTGCTCTATCTTTTTCTTGTAGCGAGTGCTTTTTTGAATGCTGACAGATGTTAAAGCCGACATGATCGCGATGATCACCACGGCAATCATGACCTCGATCAGGGTAAGTCCTCTTTGATTAAGCCGTCTAAAATCCACTGGGAATCTCCTGAGAGAAGTCCACAAATATCATCGAAGCTGGATACTCTTGAGTCCGATCTCCGCGTTTGTAATAAACGGTGACGCGCACTTCTCGTACGGCCTTTTCAAAATATTCGGTCATGGTTTTGATGATGATTTCAGCCAACCCATTGTCGTTACCGCCTTCGGCTTTAGGAGGGGTGATGGGTGGCAAGGAAAATGGCTTCACTTCTATTTGCCAAGTGTAATCCGGAAAATCGTTTCCAAAATTTCCCTTTCCGACGCCTTCGAGTTCTTCGATTTTCTTGCCCTTGTTTTGAACTTCAAATTCAACAAGTTTCTTTTGAAGTAAAAATGTGATGGTGCTGAAATTGCGACCCTTTCGCACAGCGGATAGTGACCCGCTCCAACTCTGATATAAAACAATGCTCGCCCCGGCCAAGACCACCATAGCGATAAGGACTTCGACTAAGGTAAATCCTCTGGAGCGCATCTTCATTCTAGGTCCCTAAAATACACGTACTTGTCTTGGATTGTTGTCTGAGCGGTCAAGGGGTTGACGATGAGCGACCATTTAAGTTTTCTGTCATCGGTGATGTGAATGATGGCTTTTGTCACCAAGCCTTGAGGGAAAAAGTAAATATAAGCCTTTCCTTCTTTGATGGGATCACGATGAGTTTCGACTTCTACATCTTCAAAACGCACGCCCTGAGGCAGAATGATCGGCTTTTTTAGTAAGTCTGCATCTTTGGAAAATGGACCCTTTTGTTTCTCGTTTTTTTCTGTGCGTGCTGGTGTGGCCTCGGGGTCGGCAAGCAGAGCCGCTCCAGAAGCGCTTTCAAGGGTAATTGAAGACTCAATGTTTTCGTCTTTCTTTCCAAGGTCAATGACCAGCCGATAGGTTTTATTCTTCAATCGGGCGTGATGATGGATCTGCTTATTAAGAATAATAATTTTGCGCGTGACCGATCGCAGTTGGGTTCCGAGATTTCGACCAAGCCGAGGGACCCCTATGGCGATGACCGAAGCAATAATCGCTATGGCAATGAGTACTTCGATGAGGGTAAGGCCTTTTTCACTCTTCGCTTGAGATGTCTGCGGCAATTCCGCTACCGCCTTCTTGGCCATCGGCTCCAAATGATTTTAAGGTGTATTTGGTTCCATCCGAAGTATACGCCAGTTCGTGATTCCACGGATCCTTAGGGAGTTTCTTAACATAAGCATCCGGGCCCCAGTTGGTGCAAGTTCGGCCAGCGGGTGCCTGAAGCAGAGCTTGGAGACCTTGATCGGTTGTCGGGAAGAAACCGCAATCGGTGTAAAACTGATCCAAGGACTTTCCAACTTCGGTAATGAGGATTTGAGCCTGCCGCACACGGGCTTTATCAAGTTGCTTTCGGACTGCATTGACAATGACCGTACCCATCGTGGCCACGATGACCACAACAATCATGATCTCAACAAGTGTCATACCTCGGTTATTAGATAGAGATTTCATCAAGCAGTTCCTCCTAAGATTCCCTATTTTGCTTGGAACCTCCCGGTTGGTCAATAACCTTCCCCAGAAGAGATTTGACGCAAATAGTTATTAGGCAATATTTTGCATTTCAAGGATTGGTACAAGAATGGCGAAAACAATAAAGCCGACTACTCCGCCCATAAAGATGAGCATCACGGGCTCAAGGATGCTGGTGAGCCCCGCCACAGTGTTATTAACCTGAAAATCATAGGATTCCGAGACCTGGGTGAGGAGGCTCTCTAGCTCACCAGTTTTTTCTCCAATACTGATCATGTGAATGACGATTGGAGGAAATTCTCCGGATTTTCTCAATGGACCGGCAATGCTCTCTCCTTCTGAAACGTTGTCGCGAGCATCGGCAATGATCTTTTCAAATACTTTGTTGTCGACAACGTTCTTAACGATGTCAAAGGCCGTCAGCATGGGGACGCCGCCTTGAAGCAAAGTGCTCAGGGTCTTGGCAAAGCGAGAAACCGCGATCATTCGAATCAACTTGCCTACAACGGGGATCCTCATTTTAAGGCCGTCCCAAGAAAGTCGTCCGGATTCAGTAGACTTCCAGCGCATAAAAGAAAAGGTCACAAAAGCTAAAACCGAAATCAGAATGTACCAGTAATTAACCATAAAACCGCTAATGGCTATTAGAACCTCGGTGTACCAGGGAAGGGCCTTTTCCATGGAACTAAAAACTTCAGAAATCTGTGGGATGACGGTCACAAAGATGACCACCAAAACGATGGAGCTAAAAAAGCCAATGATCACTGGGTACATCATGGCCGATCGCACTCGATTGCGCAGTTCATTTTGTTTTTCGGTAAATTCAGCAAGTCTCAGTAAAATAATATCTAAAGTTCCTGAGGTTTCGCCCGCCTCACAAAGTGAGACATAGATATTTGAAAAAATCTTGGGATGTTTCGAAGGCGCCTTGTATAAAGATGATCCTTCATTAACCATCTGTTTGACATCGGACAATGCGCTTTTGAGATTTTCATTTTCAACCTGTTCAACAACAGCTGATAAGCTATCCACTAATGGAATTTGCGCCTTCACAAGAGTCGCCAATTGGCGGGTCATGAGCGCGAGCTCTTGAACATTAACGCCACTTCCGAATGAAATCCCCTTGGCCTTATTTTTAGCGGCTTGGGCTTTTCTGTCTTTTATATCGACGACATAGACGCCGTCACGCTTGAGTTTTTGTTTGGCCGCTTTAATATTCTCAGCGTCGACAAGTCCCTTGACGTTTTTCCCCTCTTTATTGAGACCGCGATATTCAAAGGACGCCATTAGATATCCTCTTGAGTGGTCGAAATGAGCTCTTCAATAGTCGTAATTCCGCGCAATACTTTTTGAGCGCCATCTTCACGCAAGGTTTTCATTCCGTGAGTTTGAGCGGCTCTCTTAATTGTGCCTGAGTCCTTATTTTGCAAAATCAGCTGGCGTATGGGTTCGGTAATCACAAGCAGCTCATGAATGACCGTTCGTCCAAGGTAGCCTTTTTGATTACATTGATTGCAGCCTTGAGCTTTAAAAACCCGGCCTTGTCCTAAATCGGCCCGAGTGAGTTCGATACTCGCAAGCTCCGCATCTGTTGGATCATGTGGAACTTTGCAATGGGGGCAAAGTACACGAATAAGTCGTTGCGCCACAATTCCAAGCAGCGAGCTTGCAACTAGAAACGGTTCGCAACCCATATCAATCAAGCGGGGAATGGCTCCTGCCGCATCGTTTGTATGAATCGTCGAAAGCACCAAGTGACCGGTGAGAGACGAATTGATGGCAATTTCAGCGGTTTCAAGGTCACGAATCTCACCCACCATGATTACGTCAGGGTCTTGGCGCAAAATAGCTCTTAAGCCGTTGGCAAAAGTGAGATTGATTTTGCTGTTTACCTGAATCTGCCCAATTCCATGGATTCTTTGCTCCACCGGGTCTTCGATCGTGATGATGTTTCGCTCGACATTGTTGATAGCCATGATACAGGCGTAAAGTGTTGTTGATTTACCGCTACCAGTTGGACCAGTGACAAGCATAATCCCGTGCTGATGATGAACTAAATCGACAAGGTTCGTTAATGCTTGGTCGCTAAAGCCGAGTTGGGGAAGCTCTAAGATGACGTTGCTTCTGTCTTGCAAACGCATGACGATTCTCTCGCCATGCGATGTGGGCACCGTGCTCAAACGTATATCGATGTCTTTTCCGGCCATTTTAATAGGAATGCGCCCATCTTGCGGAAGTCTCTTCTCGGCAATATTAAGATTGGCCATGACTTTAATTCTAGATGTGATCGCGCTCTGGAGAGACTTCGGTGGTTTAAAAACATCATACAAGACGCCGTCAATTCGAAAGCGCACCACCATATCCCGCTCGTAGGGTTCAATATGAATGTCAGAGGCTTTATCTTTTACCGATCTAAATAAGAGACTATTCACCAGCTTAATAACGGGGGCATCGTCGTCGCCCGCTTCCAAAAGATCAATGGGCTCGTCAAAATCGTAGGCCTCATCATCTTTAAGTCCTTCGAGCCCTTGGAAAGCGGCCGTGCTCTTTTCATAAACCTTGTTTATGGCGTCTTGGATCTTGGTGGCCGAGGAGACAATGGGAATGATGCGCTTGTTAAACAAGGCTCTCAGATCATCTAAGGTTTTAGCGCTCGCTGGATTTGAGATCAAAACTTTGAGTGTTTCTTGTTCCATTTTGAATGGCAAGCAGCCGTACTGTTTTGCGTAGTTAATCGGGAGGTCGCGAACAAGATCAATGGGAATATCGTTGAACGGGATCTCTTTCATGAAATCGAGCTTCAAATGACCGCAGAGTTGTTTAAGGGCGTCATCGGGAGTGGCGAGCTCTTCTGTGATCATTTTTTCAGCAAGCTTCTGCCCACCCTCCAAGGGGATTTGCAGAATCTCATTGAGCTGCGCCTCGGACATCGAGGAGCTTTTCAAGAGTAAGGAGCCAATGTTTTCGATCGTGGTCATTAGTTACTCTTGTTAGGGTTGGGTGCCCTTTTTAAGCTTTACCTTTTCCAACAATTCGCCCTTTCCGTCAACGCCACCCGCATTCTTATGAATGAAATCAATGCGTTCTTTAAATTTTTGCTCTGTCATTTGTGCCGCGTCGTAAGAGTTTCGAATGATCTTAGGTGTCAAAAAGAGCATCAGATTTTGTTTTGATAATGTAGTCTTTTTGCTCTTAAACAGCCAGCCGATAATGGGAATATCTCCCAGCAATGGAACTTTGGCTGATTCAACGCGTTCTTCGTCGTTCATCAGTCCCCCAAGAACCACGGTGTCACCGTCGCGAACGAGAACGTTGGTTTTGGCGGTTCTTTGGGTCGTGGCAAGAGCGTTTTCTCGCAAGTTAGCGGGACCGATGGTTCGACTTGAAACGCCTTTAATGGCTTGTTGAATTTCAAGGCGAATGGTTTTTGATCCGGGCGAGATGTGTGGTTTGATATTGAGCTTAATGGTGAGGTCGTCACGGGTGACTGAATTGGTTGTGGTTCCGTTGTTAGCCGTTGATACCGCAGTACCTGTTGGAACTTTATCACCAACTTCTATCTCCGCTTCTTCGTTATCGAGCGCCATGATTTGAGGTGTGCTCAAAATATTAACCGTCGCCACCGTTTGAAGAAAGTTGATAAATCCGACGAGGCTTGGAATTTCAATGGCGGAGCCTCCTGGGGGAGTGACCGTCACCATAGAGCTATTTCCGAATCCTAGAATTGCTCCTTCAGAATTTCCTGGAGTCGTGAACTTTGATAACGGCTGACTAGAAAAGCCGGCGCGTCCGGCAAACGTTTTTCCTGGTAAGTTATAATAGCTGATTCCGTATTCTTTGATATTGTCTACGTTGAGCTCAAGAAATACTCCTTCAACATAAACCTGGTCGCGGGGAATATCGAGTTTGGCCAAGATAGCCTGAACAACTTCGTAATCTTGTTTGCTCGCCGTCACGACAAGGCTGTTGGTTGTTTTATCAGCAACGATTTTGACATCGCCTCCAAACACCATCGTTTTCTGCGAGGCCGGCGCTGCTCCTGCGCCTGAGCCAGCCGCTTGAGTCGAAGCTTGTGCTAACCCGGAAAGTGTCGTGGCAATTTTCTCTGAATCGCCGTAACGAACATAATAGACGTACACTCCACCTGCATCTTCAGGTCGAATTCGAAAATCGAGACGAGACACGAGTTTTCGAATTTTAGCAATTCCCTGATTGTTACCGACGACGATGAGAGAGTTTGTACGGTCATCAGGAATAACAAGTGAGAACGCTTCGTTTGAAGAAGATTGGGTTCCACCAAGGGGAGTAAAGCGCGGGATTCCTGCGGTGAAGCCCCCGGCCGGACCTTGACCTTGGTTTTTACCCTTGTTGATAATTTGATCTACGAGTTTTGCAAGCTCAGAAGCTTTCGCATAGCGAATGCGAATGACCTCAAGCTGTTCTTCAAATCCCGGAACATCGAGTTGTTTGAGAATCTTCATGATTCGCTCAATGTTGCTACCGTAATCAGAAACGATCAGAGTGTTGGTCGGTTCATAAGGCCTGAGTTCGCCAAGTCGAGATTGCAGAAGAGGGCCAAGGCTATTGAATACTTCTTTAGCTGAGATGTATCGGAGCTGAATGATTCTTGTGATCATTTGATCAGTGTTGGGTGAATACGCACCTGAATAAGTATCAAGATTGTCTCTTTGAGCATTGGCGGCCGGTTTTATTTTTAAAAATTTTCCACTTGGAACAACGGTAAAGCCATTGATCGCAAGTGCCGACAGAAACGCTCGATAAGCTTCGGCAACAGTAATTCTTGTTGGGGCAATAATCGTGATTTTTCCTCGAACAGCCTGATCAAGAATGAAATTCTTCCCGGTCAATTCGGAAACGGCTTTAACGATATCGGTGATCTCGGCATTGGGATAATCAAAGCTATCGATGAGATCAGGATAGTTTTCGTCAGTGATTTCTTTATCCAACGGATCTTCGACTTTTGGTTTTGCGGCCAGCGGGTTTGGCGGCTCGTTTCGCTTACGCCTCGGTGATGGTTGGGCTCCCTTGAACGAAGGCTCGGCGGCTCCCCCGGCTTGTGCGCCTGAAGGTTGGCTACCCGGAACGTTTGATGTAGGTGCTCCGTCTCCAAAAGTTTTTTGACCTGGAATTCCAGGAGGCGGTGCAAATGTTCCAGGAGGAACCGGAGGCCCATCAAATTCTTCGTCATCAAAAAATGGGTCCGCAGGCCCGGGTGGTGGATTTTGCGCCAAGACGAGCTGTGCGCTCACCAGGCTTATGAGTACCACCAACATCCATGTTGAATAGCGCATGAGGAACCCTCCGTCCCTAGTTGATTTTGTAATTCATCGTCATGGGTTTTCCATTTCGTTCGATCTGTAGTTTTAGTTCCGAAGATGAGCGGAGCTGATTATAAAACTCCATTGCCTTTGCGGGGCTATCAAGTGCCTCTCCATTAACACCGCTGATGACATCGCCAGGCTCAATGCCAAACTTTCTGAAAATGGATCCTTCTTGAATATCGACAATTCGAAAGCCGTTTGTTTTTCCGGGGCTACCGGGAACCAAGTTTGGTACAGCCCGAGCTTGAGTGAGGAGTTCAGGAAGGTTATTCATTTGGCTTTCAAGCTCAGATCGTGAAATCGCAAACGTGTCTTCAGATTCTTTGACGATGGGGCCGTCGCCGGAAGTTTTCGTAGGCGCCTTAGTCTTAAACATAAACGCAGGCTCATCTTTAATCTGAATGTACTCTAAAGTTCCGGTTTGCAGATTTCTAATAAAAGCCTTCTTGCGCTCCACTTTCAGGAGCGTGGCCAATCCTTCAATGGCGTCGTTGGGAATGTACGGCAAAATTTTATCAGCGCTATTGTTAGCTTGGATGGTGGCCACACTTTTTCCCGGGTTGGCATGAACGATGGTGCCCACAAGGTTCAACGGCAATGAGGACTCTCGCGCCGGTCCGCCAAAGTCGGTCGTTCCTTCGGGAGCCCCTTCTGCAATTTGGACTTCGGGAATGATCCCGTCTGAATTAAAAATGTTTCGATCTAAGACGGAGTCGTAGTCGCTCTTGGGTTTGTACTGCGATTGAATAATCGGAACCGGAGCCATCGGAGGGGCGCTTGAGGGGAGCATGCTTTGACGCACATAAACGCTTGTGAGGTCAGCGCCCATCAATGCCACGATTCCAGCGGTCAAATGGGGGGCGTATTTCTGAAGCGGAAAGTCTTTGATCGGAAGCCTTGACCAGGTAGCTCGAATAGAAGTGAGTGTTCCTTCCACTCCTTCAGCGAAGGCTTCTTTGCTTTTAAAAAACCGACCTAGAGCCATCTTCCTTGTTGCGTCCCCACAGCGATGCGGTTGGTCTAAATAATCATTCACTATTTTAGCTCAAAGAGGCCCGAGATTACGTGCCTTTTTTGGATTTCACGAGTGGCTTTTTGAAGAGAAAGTCCTTAAGACTCTAGCCTTTAGTCCATGTGACCAGTATATAAGGATCATGTTCGAGGGACTATCAGACAAAATTCTTGGGGCCATTCGTCGAGTTCGTGGACAAGGCAGGCTCACAGAAGCTCAGATTTCTGAAGCAATCAAAGAAATTCGATTGGGACTTTTAGAGGCGGATGTTGGCTATCGCGTTGTCAAAAAGTTCGTTGATTCCGTTACTCAAAAGGCTCTCGGAGCCGAGGTCGTTCAAAGCGTTACGGCCGGGCAACAGCTTGTCAAAATCGTTCACGACGAGCTGGTGGAACTTTTGGGATCTGAACATCGAGGTCTTGAGATTTCTGGACATGGACCCCATGTCATCATGCTTGTGGGACTGCAAGGTGCCGGGAAAACGACCACAGCTGCGAAGCTTGCCGCTCATGTCAAAAAATTAGGACGTCGGCCTTTTTTGGTTCCTGTCGATGTTTATCGCCCGGCCGCCATCGAACAGCTTAAGGTTTTGGCGTCTGAAAATAGTTTTCCAGTATTTCAAACCCAACCCAACATGGATCCCAGAAAAATAGTCACCGGCGCATTGGGTGAAGCTAGTGCTGCGGGATGTGACATCGTCATTTTGGATACGGCCGGAAGGCTTCAAATTGATGAATTGCTCATGAAAGAGCTTTCGGACATCAAGCAACTCGTGCAACCCAAAGAAATTTTATTAGTGGCCGACGGCATGACCGGACAAGAAGCCGTAAATGTTTCTCAAGGGTTTCATGAAAAACTTGGGCTGACGGGCGTGATTTTGACAAAGCTCGATGGCGATACACGCGGAGGCGCCGCCCTTTCGATTAAGATGACCATTGGTCAGCCCATTAAATTTATGGGTGTGAGCGAGAAAATTTCGGGCCTGGAGCCGTTTCACCCAGAGCGCATTGCCAGTCGGATCTTAGATATGGGGGATGTGCTCACGCTCGTTGAGCGGGCGTCTGAAGTCGTCGAAGCTGAAAAGGCTAAAGAATTACAAAAAAAGATGGCCCGCAATCAGTTCACGCTTGAAGACTTCCTGGATCAGCTTAAGCAAATCAAAAAAATGGGCCCGCTCGAAGGAATTTTGAAAATGTTGCCCGGAATGGGGCAGCTTTCAAAAGAATTAAAAAACTTGTCTCCGCCGGATGAAGAATTGAAAAAAATAGAGGCCATGATCAACAGCATGACCCCTCAAGAACGTCGAAATTATAAGATTTTAAACGGTTCAAGGCGCACGCGAATTGCCGGCGGTAGTGGTACCCAAGTGTCTGATCTTAATAGGTTTATTAAGAAGTTCGAGCAAACTCAGAAAATGATGCAAATGTTCTCCAAAATGGGCAAGGGGCGGGGAGGGTTGCCGTTCTAAAACTCCTTGTCTAAACCGGAAAAATAATGTATCTGGTCAACTTTACTGAATTTTTTGACGAGGATAGAGGTTCAAAAACATATGGTTGTCATTCGACTTTCACGCTCCGGACGAAGAAATTTACCCTTGTTTCGATTCACTGTGGCCGACAAACGCCGCTTTCGTGATGGCAAATTTTTGGCCCGCATTGGTTGGTACAACCCTTGTGAAAACGACATGAAAAAGCGCATGAACTTGGATTTATCCGCTTTGGATGCATGGGTTAAAAAGGGCGCTCAACCGTCTGAAACTGTAGCGGAATTGGTTCGCCAATACCGTGCTGCAAACGGCTAAGAGACTCATTTTCTGCTGAAGCTTTTTGTATGGCTTTCGTCTTTGGAGGTTTTTGCTAATGGACGTAAATAGCTTAAAAGATCTCGTCGTTTTTATGGCGCAGTCTTTGGTTGATTACCCGGATCAAGTGGAAGTCGCTGAAATGGTCGGCGAACAAACTACCGTGTATGAATTAAAAGTTGCTAAAGAAGACCTTGGTAAAATCATTGGAAAACAAGGGCGCACCGCTCGTTCTTTGCGAACGATTTTGAACGCTGCTAGCACTAAACAGAAAAAACGCAGCGTCCTTGAAATCATTGAATAGTTGAATTCGCAGTCTCACTCTTCAAACTTAATTCTCGTTGGCCATTGCCGGGGAGCTCGAGGTCTCTCAGGTGAAGTGCGGATTTTTATCAAATCTGGGGAGGCGGCATGGCTCAAATCAATCAAGGAAATCGTTTTCGAAAAGCTGGGTCAGCAAACAAAGTTTAAGGTGCAGAATGCCCGCGGCCAGGGAGAAGAGGCTTGGTTGCGACTTGAGGGTGTGGTTTCGAAGACCAAGGCCGATGAACTCAAAGGCGCGGCGACCTTTATTGACCGAACTCATTTTATTTCAAAGCCCTCGGAGCGTTACTACTTAAGAGAGTTATTGGACTATTTGGTGATGGACGGCGAGATCGCTCTCGGCAAAGTTAAGGGATTTGATTCGAATGGTCCTCAGGATTTGTTGATTGTGGATTTTCGAGGGAGTGATCATCTCATTCCCTTGGTCGGTGATTTTATAGTCAAGATAGACGACAAGAAAAAGACCATTTTTATGAAGTTGCCATCGGGACTCTTGGAGTTATCAGATGAAGTTTGATGTCCTGAGTCTTTTTCCTGAAATGATTTACGGAGCCTTTCGCGAAGGGATAGTGGCCCAGGCCCTCAAGGAAGAGAAAATTGCTTTAAAGGTTTGGAATCCTCGCGATCAGTCCCAAGACGTTCACAAGACTGTCGATGATCGTCCTTTTGGCGGGGGCGACGGAATGGTCATGCTCCCTGAAATCTTGAATAAAACACTAAGCCAAATTCCGAGAGAAAAAAGCAGTCGGGTTATTTATCTTTCACCGCAAGGCCAAAAACTCTCTCATCAAAAAGTATTGGAACTTAAAGAGTATCAGCAGCTGGTCTTAATTTGCGGGCGCTACGGTGGAATCGATGAACGGTTTATAGAATCTTTCGTCGATGAAGAGTTGAGTGTGGGCGACTACGTGGTCAGCGGTGGTGAAATTCCGGCCATGATTGTCATCGACGCGGTTTCTAGGCAAATTCCCGGCGTTCTTGGAAATAAAGATTCCGCCGCCATAGAGTCGTTTTCTGGGGGACTACTTGAACATCCACAGTACACGAGGCCTCAGAGTTGGAATGGCAAAGAAGTTCCTCAGGTCCTTTTGAGTGGGCATCACGAGAAAATCGAAACTTGGAAAAGAGAAAGCCAACTATCTCGAACTTTAGAGCGGCGTCCTGATTTGCTTGTGGGCCGGGATCTCAAAAAACCTGAGTTCGAAAAGGCTTGCGAGGATCTTGGACTTCGCCATCGCATCGCCGTAGGGTTGGTTCATTACCCCGTTTACAATAAGGGTGGTGAGGTGGTGTCGACCAACGTCACCAATCTCGATATCCATGATATCGCTCGCGCTTGTCGATCCTACGGAATCGATCGTTATTACATTATAACTCCAGCCGAGGAGCAATTAAGCTTCGTTGGAAGAGTATTAGAGCACTGGCAAGAGGGGCGAGGTATTCAATACAACCCCACCAGAAAGGACTCACTTATCAATGTGAGGTTGGCGCGAAGCTTCGAAGAGGCCTACCTAGATTGGGGCGAAAAAGATGCCCTTAAGGTGGCCACTTCGGCTCGCCAAATTTCTGGGCCCAAGCCTGTAAGATTTCCACAACTTCGTGAAATTGCTCTGAAAAAGCCAGTTTTTCTGCTGTTTGGCACCGGATGGGGCCTAGAAAACACCTTTGTTCGATCGATGGACTTACTTCTTGAGCCTGTGTGGGGGCGCTCTCCTCAGGGGTTCCGTCATTTGTCGGTTCGCTCGGCCGTCAGCATCGTGCTTGACCGGCTGTTTGGGTCATGCTACTAACGAAAACTCTCGTAGAATTGAACGCTTGCACTGAGGAGTTAAGCAAATGGATCTCATTCAAACTGTACTGAAAAAGCGACTGGCAAAGGCTCCGTCACCTGAGTTCCGAACTGGTGACACAGTGCAAGTTCATGTCAAAATCGTTGAAGGTGAAAAGTCTCGAGTTCAAGTATTTGAAGGTGTTGTTATTAAGCGCTCGGGTAGCGGTATCAATGGCACTTTTACTGTTCGAAAAATTTCAAACGGCGTAGGCGTTGAGCGGATCTTCCCGATTTATTCAGCAGCTATTGATCGTATTGACGTTATTTCAAGAGGCTCAACCCGTCGCTCGAAACTTTATTACTTGCGTGATCTGGAAGGTAAAGCAGCTCGTATTGATAGCTCCATGGAGCAAGCGGCTACCTCCGAGTCCACGGCTCAAGCCTAATTCATTAATCTCATTACAATTTAAATGGCATCATAAGGGGGATTCGTCGTGGGAAGTGGGTCATTACTGGAACCAGTAAATTGGCAGTCCTTCGGTGAATCGTTATGTGCCGGCGTTGATGAAGTGGGGCGCGGCTGTTTGGCGGGTCCGGTTTATGCGGCCGCTGTTATTCTACCTCCGAATTTCGAACTACCCGAACTGACAGATTCAAAATTGCTCACTCCTCCGGTGCGCAGCCGGCTTGCAGTGGCGATTAAATCCCAGGCGGTGGCTTGGGCCATAGAGTCGGCATCGATTGAGGAGATCGAAAAAATAAACATCCTTCATGCCTCTTTGTTGGCGATGAAACGAGCCGTTGAGGCCCTTAACCCAAAGGCCCGGCTGGCCTTAATTGACGGTAATCGACCGGTGACCGGCCTTTTGGTTTCTCAGAAAACCATCGTCAAGGGGGACCTAAGGTGTTTGCCCATTTCGGCTGCTAGTGTGCTGGCGAAAGTGGCGCGAGACGAATTGATGAACGACTACAATCGCTTGTACCCAGGGTTTGGCTTCGATGAGAACAAGGGCTACGGAACTCCCATTCACCGGCAAGCTATTGAAGCCCTCGGCCCCACGCCAATTCACCGGCGTCTATTTAGCGGGGTGAAAGAGTTTTTGCATGTTCAGTACGCGGCAAATCGGAACTCAGAACGAACTCAAGGTGCAGAGCTATCTTGAAAAAAGTGGCTGGAGAGTTATTGCCAAAAATCTTAGAACTCCATTTGCGGAAATTGACTTATTGGTCCAAAAGCACGAGAAGATTCGAATCATTGAAGTTAAAACCAGAAAAATCGACGATCCGACGAGGCCACCCATTGGGCGACTTCAGTTTGAACGATTGAAATGGGCGGCAAAATGGGTAAGGTCACGGTTTCCTGGGAAGTGTTATTCGGCAAGATTGGTTATGGTGACGAGTCGCGGCATGATTGAGCGCAATTTGCCTTTGCATTATGACGATTGTTGAGACGAAAATAGCATCGTGGGAAAGCGTTATTTAATCATTTTAATTTTATTCGTGCTTATTCCTTGGAACGCTCAAGCGGCCTCCGGAAAAGAGTTCACGACGAGCGTTATTTACGGCGCGTTGGCGGGAACTTTGGTGGGCGCGGCGACTTTGGCCTTTACGACAAACCCTGGTGATAATCTTAACAACGTTGCTCGGGGAGCCAGTTACGGATTGTATGCGGGAATTTTGCTAGGCGTTTATGTTTCTTACGGACTTGATGACGACGAAGAAGAAGTCAGTACGGAGCAAGGGCCTGTGCAGGATGGTGAGACTCCTCAGGAAGGCGAAACGCAGCAACAAGGTGATGGCGATCAAGGGAGTTTATCACCCTCATACCCCTATCAAAATCAGGAGCGCTGGGTAATGGCCGAACCAAAATCCCGATGGGTGTTGGTGCCTGTATTAGAGCCAAAATCATTTCGCCCCGTGGGCGCCTCAATTGAACTTATCAACGTTACTTTCTAAATTGATCCAGTCGATGTGTTGAAACTGCGACCTTCGCCAAAGAAGATCGGGAGATTAATTGTGTATTCAGCATTGGCTCCCCCGAACGTCTTCTTAAATCGAAATTCTATGCCCCAACATTCTCCCGGTGGTTTCAATAGGCCGCTAAAGGTTTGAGATGTGAACAGACCTTGCGCCAAATTGTATCCTGTGACAGATGCGAGATCTAAGTATTTTGAGGCCAGATAAAGACTGAACGTCAGAGCTTCGGATCTTGAATTAAGATCTAAGAGTTTCGTCGGCAAATTATTGCGGTCGCGTGCGTAAGAAAATCTCTGGGCGTATCCCACGTCAAATCCATTTCCTCGATCATCTCGAATGCCAACTGAAGAAGATTGTGAGTAAACGTTTTGGTAAGGGAAGTAGCTCACGTCTGAGTGGAGATTGAAGTTGTCGATGCGCATATTTAACAGTGATCGGATATCGCTCCAAGGTTGACGGATGACTTGAATGACATCGGTCGTGTCAGCGGTTGAAAGATCGGCCGGATTAGCTTGGTAAGTGTTAAAAATATCATAACTCTGACTGAGGCGATGACGGATGATCTCGAAGTACTCAACGCTTTCGCCATTCCATTTCTTTCTAACTAATTTATTGGTCAGACCAAAAGTGACGACATGTCGATCTACGAGTCGATCTCGATAGTCGAATTGTAAATTATCAAATTCCGTAATGGGCTGGCCGCTCGAATAGTTGGTATCATTGGCTGCGATTTGGCCAAAAAACGGATGATCAGCCTGATAAAGATAAGGTACTTGGGTGTAGAGAATATCCGGCTCAATTTGATGTTTGTAGCGGGTGGCCTTAACTTCTTGAGGTTCTCCTAAAACCGCAGAAAGACGGGTTTTGGCAAGAAGTGAAGTCCGAACGTACCGTCTCGTTGTCGTTGGTTTGGTGCTATATCCAAACTGATAAAATGATTCTTCGTACTGAAGTTCAGGAACTAAATCCAAATACCTACCAAACACCATTGGGTATTTAAGCGTTGGCTTCGCATTGACTCGTTGACCGGTTCTGTATGAACCGTTGGTGACTGTTTGCGTCGACGTGTTTGCCGTTATCTGACCATTTTTGTCCATTCGATTGAGGTTGAGATAATTTAAATCAAAACTCAGCAAAAAATCAGAAATCGCAATATGCTGAGGAAGTAAAGAGTATTTAAGTTCAGGAACACGATGAATAGCAGCTTCATTCCCCCCTACTGGGTCGGCCTTGATTAAATTTTGATAAACCCCGATATCCGCGGAAGCGTGGGAGTTTTCAAAGTTCTTGGCAATGGACAATCGATTTTCAAGGGATGGATTTCCCTGGCCCAAAATATCGTCAGGAAAATCATATGGGTAATGGGAATCTCTGACGAGGTTAACTTCCATATTGTTAGTGAATCCGTGCGGAAGCTCATAATGGTGATCGTAATGGAGCGAGTATCTTGGAATATAATTTTCCACCTGCCGATTTTCAAACGGTAGGTTGTAGGATCCTTGATTCCAATAGCGGCGATCGGGCGTTAAAAATTTTGGCTCAAAGCCATATCGGCTATCATTAATGTAGTTTCCGAAAAAGTTTCCGCCGC
>JADLCR010000093.1 GCA_020847095.1 Oligoflexia bacterium
TCGCTCAGGAGTGAATAGGGCTGCTTTTCTTGAACTTTCAGCAACCAAAACAATGCGTTCATCAAAAATTTTTGCCGCGCGTCGAATGATATCAATATGGCCTAGGGTCGGCGGATCAAAGCTTCCCGGGTAAACCGCGCAACTTGTTTTGCTCATTTAATGCTCCTGACTAAAAAACGACAGGAGTTTATCACCGTAGTCTCGGCTGTCAATGAGTGTCAGATTTCCAATCTTATTTGGCAAAGGTTCATGTTTAGAATGCTCTATGACGATGCGGGTGTTTGCCCCGCAGGCTTGGGAGTTAGCCAGAGCCTCAAGAGTTTTCAGGCATATTTTAGACGGAAAAGGGGGGTCAATGGTGATGTTATCAAAGCACGGACCGCTGTATTTTCTAAGAAACTCTATAACATCTTTTTTAATGATAATCGCCTCATCACCGCACTCTAAGGCCTGCTTGTTTTTTTGAATAACTTGAATTGATTTTGCGCTGATTTCTACAAACGTGCACGTCTCAGCACCGCGCGAAAGAGCCTCCCAGCCTAAATTTCCCGTTCCCGAGTAAAGATCAAGCCAGCGTGCGCCTTCTATAAACGCCGACCAAATATTGAACAAGCTTTCTTTGATTCGATCAGTTGTTGGTCGAATTCCATCGGAAGAAAAACCAACTAATTTACGACTTTTCCATTTACCTGCAACGATGCGCATTTAGCTCATGGAATTGACTTTAACCCAAGCCAAATACTGGGCCAATTTACTGCGCATCTCCGCTGAAGGGTTGCGCCAGACAAGTTCGTTCACATGATTACCTGGAGAAATAAGTCCATGTTTGCCTTTGAATTCATCGTAGGTTTTAAAAACAACGGCTTCCCCTGAAATGACTATTTCTTTTCCGGGTAAGACAAATTCCGCCTGAAAGGCTTCATTCACAAGCAGCGGCGTTTCATAGCTATTGACCAGAAACCCACCGGCGGACAATTTCACAATCGCAGCCCGAACGCTTTTGCGACTATTCTTAAGATCAACTCCAATGGGATACAATTGAATCTGTTTAGCCAATTTGATTCCTCATAGTTTCTCTATTCGTATCACAACATCAAAGATGTTATCAAATGGCTTTCGCTCGAGACTGTCGGCTCCGCGACGTTGAGCTTCTTGAATGGAATTAATACTGGAATGAGCGGACATCAACACCACTTTACAATTCTTGACCAAACCCGAAGCCTGCGCCTCTTCAATAACCTGAAGTCCATTCATTCCAGGCATTACGACGTCGACAATGACTCTCTCAGGACCAAATTCTTGCCAAATTTGCAGACCTTGAAGACCTGAGTCGGCCACACGAACTTCATGGCCTTTCAGCTGGAAGGCTTTTTGTAGGCTACGCGCCACAATTGATTCATCATCAATGATCAGTATCTTCACGCCTTGCCCTGACTTTCGGGTAATGAAATAACAAAAGTCGAACCTTTAGGTTTTCGGGAGTGGACCTTTATAGTTCCACCATATTTTTCTACTATGGATTTTGAGATTGAAAGTCCTAGACCGGTTCCCAAACCCACTTCTTTAGTTGTAAAAAACGGTTCGAAAATTCTCTTTTGAATTTCTTTTGGAATTCCTGGGCCCGTGTCGGAAATTTCTAGGGTGACATTTCCTTTTTCAGCGCCAACAAAAAGTTCAATTTGCCCACCTGTGGGCATGGCTTGCACAGCGTTGTTGATCAAATTGAAGATCACTTGTTGAATCTCTCCTGACTTTACAGCAACCCGTCTTGGTGCCCCATCGGTTTGAACACTCACCTGGTAATCTCTGAGAGCCACCTTTAATAGTGGAAGGGTTGCTTTCACGAGCTCCGCCATGTCGACTGCCTCAATGGGTTGACCCGCCGGCTCACTAAATCCCAGTAGATTCTTGATGATCAATTGACAACGGGCGGCCGCCTTTTCAACTTCAATCAGATCCGCTTGTACGGTGTCATTTGGTTTCGTTCCTGCAATGAGGACCTGAGCCATACCTCGAATTCCAGAAAGTGGATTATTAAGTTCATGTGCCACGTTTCCGGCGAGAAGCCCTACGGCCGCCATCTTTTCACTTTGAATCAGCTGAGTAAACAGCTGTCGCTCTCGGCTTACATCGCGATAGTGATTGACCAGTCGGCCGACCCGAGGGTGACCACCCTCTTCTATAGTCACAGGGTAGCTCTGAACTCGAAATGCCTTTTTGGTCGACTGAGTATGAACGATTTGCGATGCCGGCTCCATAGACAAGATTGCCGCCGGCATCGGGCAATTGACACACAGGTCATCGCGACCATCTAACATTTCATAACAATAAGTTCGACCACCTTTTAAAAAGCTTTTATTCGCCCGAATGACTTTTTCAAATTGATCGACGACAGCAATGGGATCACGAAATCCATTAAATGTCGCTTCCCACTGCTGGGCCGCCTCGGTAAGTTGATCATGCAAAAGTATATTATCTAAAACGACTGAGACGGGCTGAATTCGCTCGACAATATGGTCCATGATTTCGGAAAGCTCATCAAAAGAGCCTTGATACTCTAAAAGTAGAACCGCTGCTGGATTTGACCCGGTTTGCTCTCGCACCATGATAGGGACACCCAGAATGGGAAATAATGTGCGATCAATGTGTTGCCCCCAAAATTCGCGATCGGTTTCAGAGTTGGTTCTCAAAGAGGCGGACAGAACTTGTCGAGAAATGGACGAGACCTCAACCTTTCGACAACCATCTTTGGTTAAGGTAAACAGTTCGCCCGAATCATCACCTTCCACGACCAACATCGACGACCTTAGTATTTGGAACTTTCGAATCTCATGGTGGATTGACAAAAACAAATCCGAGATTTCTTTAATTCCAGACAAGTGATTCACGAAACGCGTTAATTCTCTCACTCGTCGTTGCTTCACTTCGGCAAGCTTGCGGCTTTCTTCGATAGATTCAGTTCGACGTACAACTTCGGCTTCGAGATTTTGGGTCAGCTCTTCAAGGTGAGAGTTTTGGATTCGAAATTCGCCTGTCAGTCGTTCATTGTCTCGAATAAGTTTTGAATGACTCAATGAAGCCTGAAGACTTATTCGAAATTCTTCTTCATTCCAAGGCTTGCTCACAAACCGAAAAATGGCCGCCTTGTTGATTGCGTCTTCAATGACGGCCTTTTCTAGAAAAGCTGTCATGAGAACCCGCGCCGCCAAAGGCCGCCTTTGCTTGACCCACTGTAAGAGCTCCGCTCCGTTCAGTCCCGGCATACGATAGTCTGAAACAACGACCCAATAATCGTTTTCATTGACCAGTTGCTGGGCTTTTTGAGCGCTATTGGCGATATGAATGTCTAATTGGCTGTTGCGAAAAATGCGAATGATAGAGGTCAGTATGACTTCTTCGTCATCAACGAATAGTATTTTCGGTTTCTGATTTTCTTTGTCCCAATCCTTGAACAAGTTGGCCCCAACCTTCCGCAACGGCTGTCAACTCGTACTCCATGATATCAGCGACCAACAAATAGTCCATTCTCTTAAATGCAGATAAGCACTCATCTAGTAATTTTAGGGTTTGCAACTCTTGCCTTGACCAGGCCGACGATATAAGTCCAAACTCTGAACCATAAACCACTTTAAAATTATTAAGCATTTCGACAAAACCTTGAGTTAGTAATATGGTTTTTTCGCAAAATTGAGCGGCTTTTGGAATATCGGCGCCCCTAAAAAGTACCGAAGCCTTTTCAAATGCTCCAGCTAACTTTTGGCTGTACTCTTCAAGCCCTTGAAGACTTTCACTAAATAGTTCGGCGCGATCGGCCTGACTTACTTTGAGACTTACAATTTGATCCACAGGACTTCGACCAAGCGATTCTTCTTGCTCTTCAGTGAGTGGGAGTCCATTGATTTCGACACCAAATAGAAATCGACCAGCGGTATTAGCTTCGCCATTAATCGCATCAAGAATTGAATCCAGGTTTGAGGCATTTGGAAAATCGATTTTAAGTTGGTCATGATTCCATTCTTTTATTATCACGACATTCCCCCAAGCGACATCGCCGCATTCTTAAGCCAATCATAACATCTTTTAGTTTCTTGAAGAACTGATTTGAAATTCCCAGGCTTTACGCTTGCCTTGCGTGCGCGAAATTCTGAATCCAAGACTCGCGAAACGGGATCGAGCTTTCCAATCATTCCCACTACCCGGTCGAGTTCATCCAGTCTTGCGGCCGCGTCCCGGGCGCCTCGACCTTTTTCAATCTGAGTCAACAAGTCCTGGGCCACTTGATCAACTTCTAGAAACTTTTGAAGATGTGGATAAATGGCTTCGGGCACTTCAGGCGGAGCTTCGTCAAAATACAGCCATGATAATATCTCCCAGCCAAGACCTTCGTCCCTCTCGATATGCTGAGAGTCATAACGAACCCCTACACGACCCCGGCACAGGGTTTCTTTTTCAACCGCTTCTCCGTTGAGCATTTCAGAAAGTGTCGAAAGCACTCGCCCGGGTGAGAGCGGGAGCGATTCCGTTTCGCTTAAAACGACGCTCCCTGAAACAGTAGGACCGGTTTCCCAAAATCGAACTTGGCCCACGCTCAGATTCAAAATTTTGGTCCCGCATGAGTTGGCCACATGCAGGGGACCACTGTCTCCTCCAACAAAGATCTGCGCTTGAGAAATCACACTCAAGAGGTCTCTGAATTTTGTTTTTCCGGTGAAGTTTGTGATTGCCCCCTCTGGAAGCCCCTCAGTCACTCGAGAAGCAATCTCCGCATCGTCAGCGCCCCCGACGATAGTCACTTTAACATGGGCCGCCACTAATGCTTTCACGACCTCGCGCCAATATTCCGTTGGCCATCGTTTATGCATTTGACTGGCGCCCAAGTGAAGGACTACGCCTTGACGTTCACATTCTAGGTCCCAGATTCTAAGGTCACTGAGTTGGAGATGAACACCTGAAATTGATGCAAACAGGTCAACGACGTGAACACGATTGTAACTTTGCGTGCCCACATGAGCAAAAAAATAGCGTGACCACTCATCGGGAATATCAAGAAATCCATCGTTTGTTCTAGAATACCCACTGACTTTGCATTCGTTACTTGCAATCAAGTGCGTTAACCAGCTACTCGAAGGGGAGAATGACAAATTAATGATCCGATCAAATCTCTCGCTCTTCAGACTCTCAATTTTCTTTGAAACAAGTTGCTTAAATACCTCTAAGCCCGGCACGCCTTCCGAAACTAGTGGACTTAAGATTTCTTCAGAGTCCCAAACCCACAGATGATCAATGAATCCAAGTCCCGCCGCTGGCTCACTGAATTTTTTTCGAACTAAAAAATGAATTTCAGCCTCGGGATGCTCCCTTTTAAGGGCCTTCAACACCGGAAGCGTCAGCAGGACGTCACCGAATCGCGTGAGCTGAAGAATGAGAATCTTCATTCGGATCTCCTGAGTTGATTTGCTCAACTATGAGCTCTTTTAAAAAAAGTCTGATTTTCTGGTCATTGTTGAATTCGGTATTACTGTTATTTTGCTGGCATTGGCGTTCAATCTCAGCGAGCGCCGCTCCCAAAGTGTATATGAGTTTATTTGATTTCACTGATGAACACCCCCCAGGCCCGCCGTCTGAAGCCCTCGGATGAGCTTCAATTCGATATTCGTCAACTGCCGGGCACTGACAAGTTGTTCGCGAATTTTCTTAACAATAACAAAGGTATTGGTTTCATGGCGGATCTCTTCAAGGCATCTTGAGATCTGTGCGCCATTTGACGTCAGCCCCAACCGTTCGAGTATTTCGCTCTCAAATCGCTGAAATTTCTCAATGAAGGGATCGAGTTTCTGTGTATCAGCAAAACTTCCCAGGATCTGCTTGAGTTCACCTAAGAGTTCTTGTGTTCCGGATTCGACCCAGTTGAGATCAGTTTCAATTCGCTTAAGCTGGTTTCTCCAATCGGCTCCGCCTCGGTCGGGAAACGCCTTTTCCAGAACAACCTTAAGCTGATCACCTTCGGTTCCAAACTCCGCAACGGGTCGCTCGTGGGCCCTCATCAGAAACAATTTTTGACTAAATCGATCCGCCCACGATTGAATGTGCCTCTCATCAAATGGATCTGCTAATGAAATCGCCGCCCAATCTCCCGTCGTCGTGAGATAGGTTCTCAAAATCTGAACCTGCCCTGCGTACTCGTGAGCCAAAATTCTAATTCCAGCGTCATCTTGCCGCAGAACCTGACTGGTGCACATAGCAACCAGTTCAGGATCTAAAAGATTTCCGCATTCGTGAGTTGGACGACTGCACTGGGTTCGATGCTCACACGGAGCACAGGGAACTTGTGGCTGAAGAATGTACGCACCGGCCTGATAGATTCCCGTTTTTTGATAATCTGAACTTCCAAGGCTCAATTCAACAACTTTGATCTTGGTAGCACTTGCCATGTGCTTAATGCTCGTATCAACAGTCAGGAGTAAGTCGCCGGCCGAAAGTAAGCCAAAAGCTTGCTCCAGGTTACACTCTACCAAACTGACCCTTTCCAGAAGAGCAAGCGATGCCGCCGTTTTTAATTCGTCAGCGACTCCCAGCACGTAAAAATGTGCGTGAGGCTCAAGCTTTGAGAGCAGCTCTAAGGTGTTTTTCCATTGTTGATTCGTCAAAGTTTTCTTTTTCTCTGCCGAAAATGGTTGGATTAAAATTCTCTTTCCAGAATGAATTAATGTACTTTTGGCGAACTCTTGGGCTGAGGCCGTGTTCGTTAGCTCAATGCGGCGATTTCGTGATTTCAGTCCAGATCCATAGTGGAAGACATCAATGAAATGAAAGACTTGGTGTCGTGAGGGTTCGGCTTGATCATTGAGATATCTAAACCACTTTGAACCAACTTTAAATCCAGTAGCGCCCGTGTAAACCACACCTTGGGTGTCGGGGCAGCCAATGAGAGCCGCTATCCAACCGCTTAACCGATTGTGAGTGAGGTTTATCACCCGATCGTACTTTTCTTCTCGAAGCTGACTGACTAAATCATCGACCTGATAAAAAGCCTCGAGCACATTGCGATCCGCCGAGCCTATAATCTCCTGAATTCCCTGACGATCAAAACTATAGACCTTTCGAACTCCCGGAATGAGAGGCGAAACTTTGGAGAACTGCCCGTTAATAAGAATGTCAATATCACAATCGGGAATCTCTCTTTTTAAATTGGGAATGACTGAGGTCGCCAAGAGAATGTCACCCAAGCGTAGCATACTCACCACGAGAATTTTCATACGATAAGCTCCCGCATCACCTGGACAATCAACTCCGTGTCACCTTCAGTCCCCTCAAGATCGATCGTCTTAGAAATGGCCCGAACATCAAATTGTGAATTACTCTTTTCGACTCGTTCAAAAAACGAATAGAGCCTCGGGTTATGTAGGGTCATTTTCTTCAGAAACTCAATGCGCCGATCAGTGAGAAGAGAATTGATTTTTGAGTAATACGAAGAAGCAATTCTAATGCTGGGAGCGTGTTTGAAAATGGCAAACTTCTGTGCCATCGCCTCTAGTAAAACTGAAGATTCAAGCAAATCTTCAGTGCTAGGAGCTACCAAAACATGATCTTTATCGATTCTTCGCGGATCTTTTGCCAACACTTCATCGGCAAGTTCTTGACGAGCTTCAATGACGACAATGTTTCCAGTAATTTGGCGCTTTATTTCATCAAGATGAAATCCACCGCCTAAACCTAACACGATGACCGTGCGTGCTCCCATTAATCGAGGCATCGCCGCGTCGACCATTTGGATAGCCTCTTTAACCGGATCCACCAAAGAATGAAGGGCAATCCCATCAAGCTCCGGCACCTGAAACCCAGTACGGCTTTGCTTAAATAGAATCACGTCAACCTCTTTTTTTGATGATTTCGCGCTTCAATCGTTGAGCATCCGCGTTGCTGGAATCCAATATCAGTACGCGCGAATTCTCGAGTTCCGCTTCGAAAATACTTCCTCGCGCCAACAGCAGTTCGGTTAAGAGGTTGAGGAGCTCAACGTGAGTTGTATTTTCTGAGCAATATCCTTGGATTCTTTCGATCGCTAAATCCCAGACACAATCCTCCAACGCCCATTGCCCCAAAAGTTTCAGAGCAGGCGTGTGACTGGCGTTTGAATCCAGGGAGCGCAACAGGGCCGATCGCGACCATTCCAAGTCATGAGCCTGTCGGGCAACGATAGCAACACCCATCCAAGCCCGTTCGTTGAATGGATTTAGCTCAACAGCGCGCTTGTAATAGTGAAGTGCCTTGTTAAATTCGTTTAATTGAAAATAGAGCGTCCCAAAATTAACCATGAGTGCGTCAGATTGAGACCGAATGACTAAAGCTTTGTTGTAATTCTCTTCGGCAGACTCCGTATCCCCGAGATGCAAATAGGCATTTCCAAGGCAACGATGGAGATCAAATAGCCGGGGACTCTCAGAATGAGTTTGCCCGAGAGCATCAAGCCAAACGTCTTTTGCTTTTTGGAATTGCTGACGATCATAATAAAGCTCACCAAGCTCAAAAAGATCTTGATCGGTAACGCTCCTCAGATTGAGCTGTTCGTAACATTTCAGGGCATTGTCGAGATCTTTATCCTGCTTAAAGCACCAACCCATCCAGCGAATCGCTTGAACGTGATTGGGATTGAGCCTCAAAATTTCGCCTAAGATGCCGCGTGCTAACCGGTATTCGCCAGCGTCTACCAAAAGCAATGCGTTTCTCAACAAATCTTCCGAACGTTGATTGACCGTCGGAATCGGCGGAAGTTTAACTCTTCCTTGACTGAAGTCGTGCATCGCTTCCATGCGACACCTCCAACCAAGCCAAAATAGCAATGCCGATGCCACCGTACAGATGACGTAAATTTGAAAATAGCTGGTTTTGACGGCGATTCAATGACAGTTCGTCAAACGATTGACGGTCAAGCTTCTTCGTCGACCGTTTCTTTGCGCTGAAAGCTTTTGTAAGATGAGATTCCTTTCCGCCCCTTTTGCAATTCTTTAAGCTCGACGATGATCTTGGATTTGGCGGATTCAATGATCGACATAATATCAATGTCTTGATTGAGAATGCCGCGAACCAAATTATCCTTTTTTTCTAAAAGATCGTTCACGATGGACTTTTCATCCAGGGTCACCACCACTGGATTCAAACTATCCATTTTTGCTTCTAATAGAAAATCAAGGTGCTTGACGATATTCAGAATATCCTCGCGACTTTCTCGAAACCGCTCTAGATCCGAAAAATCGTCTTTTGTCAGCTTTGACAGCCAGTCGGCGTTGAGATCGAAAAACTTTTCCAGATAAGAATTCTTTTCGGATAGCAATTCGATGATGCGCTTCATTTTTCGCTCCCCGTAGCTTCGGTTTTATTCTTTTTCAATCCTTCAATGGCCTGGACCCAACCGTCATTCAAAGTTTCAATCAACTTTAATACCGTATGAAGATGCTGGACTTGGCCAGTTGCATTGGCTTTGGTTAATTCGTCAGTCATGAATGTGTAAAGTCGCTCAAGATTGCGCGCCAGTTCTCCGCCAACCTCAAAGTTAAGGGTGTTGTTGAGTTCCATGATGATGTCATAGGCCTTTCCGATATTGTACCCGCGCCCGGCAATGTCTTTTGTTTCGCAGGCGATAACTGCCTTTTTGATAAACTTGATAGCTCCCTCATAAAGCATGAGCAGAAGCTTCTCTCGGCTCGCGCTGGTGACTGATGTTTGTTTATATTTCTGAAAGGCCTTTTGTTGACTCATGGTTGACTACATTCCCCCTTAAGTTGCTCCGCTTAAATTAATTCCGCCCACATCGGCGCCGCCAAGTCTTTGCTGTATGAATGCCTTTTGAGAATTGAGCTTCGACATTGTTTCTTCAAGTCTTGCGAACTGCGATTTCAGTGTGGTCTCTCGTTGGGCCAACATTCGCTCTTTATTGGCGATCTGCTGATCCATTTGCTCAATTTTTGTTTTCATTCCGCGGCTTCTTTGAGTAAGAGGCCCAGTCACGTTGTCGAGGAGGCCGTTGATGGCCATTCGCAATTGCGGAATGAGACCCTGCCCACGATTATCGCCAACAAAATACTCCTGCACCCCTGGCAAATCGCGACTAATGGCCGCATTAAACTTTTCTTGATCGAAATTAAGAGTCCCGCCTCTGTTAAATGAAACGCCGACATCGGCCAAGTATTTGATTGAGCCTTGGGCTGCGAACTGAGGCCGCTGCAGAATCTCTCTAAAGCGACTCTCCACTTGCCTCAAAAGTGCATCTCCACCGAGAGTTTTTGTCGTGTCCGAGTTTTGATCCAGAGTGTTTTGTTGTTGAATGAAAGAGAACACGCCGTTCACCTGGTCAATGAATGATTTGATTTTGCCCGTGATAACCTCTTTGTCTTCGCCGATGGACACCATGACCTCTCGGCCCGGCGCTGCTTGACGCAGCTCAAGGGTAACTCCCGGAATAACGTCTTTCAGAGTGTTGTCTTCAATATCAAACTCAAATCCATCGACCTTGACTTTTCCATTCTGTGCTGGTCGCTCCTCTTCTAAGAAAAAATCCTGATCTCCATCTAGGAAGTAGAATTTCGGAAATGTTAGGCCGCCATTCTCGCCTAAGCCTTTTCCGGTGATCATCAGTTTCCAAGGGTAGTCCCGATCCGATCGATCTGGAACAACCGATGCCTGAAGCCCGAGGCCCTTTGAATTAATGACCTTCGCCATTTTCTCTAGGGTGTTATTGTCATTGTCGATATAGATTTCTCGCTTATCTCCCGTTGGCCCGTAAAATCTAATATATCCAACACCAACTTGTGTTTCGTCTTTGTCTGGAAAGCCATTTGAAACCGCGGATGTTTTATGGGCCAACTTCATCACTTCGACCATGTAAGTTCCAGGAGAAGCGACACCTTTTTCTGCTGAGCCTCGAACGATATTAGGATCGCCAGAATCAATCTTGATGTCAGAAAATCCGCGCGTTCCTGCAAGCTCTCTGAGGCCCGCAAAAATTTCCCGCACCTTCCCGGTAAGATCATCAACAAGTTTCAATTGCGTTTGAACTTTTTCTTTGCGCACTTCAAGTTGTTTAAGGGGCGCACGTTCAGCGTCGACAATTTGCTTGACGATGTTAGGTGGCAGGCCCGTATTGATTGATCCAAAGCTAATTCCCACTTCATCCTCCTGACTCTGTGGGTTTGCGTAATTTCATTCTCTCTTAGATTCTTCTACGTCATCGAGCCAAGAAGTTGACTGGACTTAGGTGTGCAAGGCCGAATTTTTCCTCGACTGCAGTCTAGAAAAACCAAATCAAAAGTCTAGAAGTTTTGGGTCTTCCGTCTAGTTTTTGTGATGCTCACTCAAGACTAGAATCCCGATACCGAATGGTTGGGTGAAGTTAATGAGGTAGAAGTTGAGGACCTCACGTAGTAGTCGAAGAAGTTCAATAGCAGTTCCCAAGGTAGTTGCCGTAAGAAGTTGCTTAGAAGTTCGAAAACGAAAGTGAAGAATCCAAATACGAAGTACCCCGTGACTTCCAGTAAACGAGTTTTAGATGTTTAACAAACTTGACTGGATGTCAGATCTCAGTGACTAGGCCCGGGTGGGCTGGGTCAGTCTTGAGAGTGTTATGGATGACGTTGGCCTATAGGGGAGGATTTTATGGGCTTAAGAGTCACCACCAATCTTGCTTCCATCAACGCACAACGCACGCTGGGGCATGCGCAGAACAATATTCAAAAATCGTTCGCGCAGTTAGCTTCTGGAGAGCGTATTACCAAGTCAGCCGACGACGCTGCTGGACTCGCTGTCAGTGAAACATTGAAAGCGCAGATCCGTGGATTTCGTCAAGCTGGACGAAACGCGAACGACGCCATCAGTATGGTGCAAACCGCTGAAGGTGGTTTGAATGAAATTAGCAATATTATCGTTCGTTTGCGTGAACTAGGTGTTCAGGCCGCTTCTGATACCATCGGTAGCAGAGAGCGTGAGATGCTGAACGTCGAAGTTCAACAACTCAAAGAAGAAATGCAACGAATTGCACTAACCACGAAGTTTGGAACAACTCCACTCCTCGATGGAACTGCAGAATCCTTTGAATTCCAAGTTGGCGTTAATAATGACGCTTTTGGAGATCGAATCACATTTAATGCCGGAGCTCAGAACGCAACAATAGATGCGCTTGAACTCAGTGGCATTGACTACACTGCTAAAGAAGGCGCTCAAGAAGCCTTGAGCCTGCTCGACGAAGCTTCGCTTCGCGTAAATAAAACAAGAGCTGATCTTGGCGCCATTCAAAGCCGTTTGAACTCAACGGTGACTAACCTCGGTATTCAAGATGAAAACTTGTCTGCCGCCAACAGCCGAATCCGCGACGCCGACGTTGCGAATTCAACCGCTGAGATGGCGCGTAATCAGGTTCTCTTGAACGCCAACGTTTCAACTTTGGCACAAGCTAACCAAAACGGTGCACTTGCACTAAAGCTTATTGGGTGATGCGGGCGACCTTGCCTGTTAACGGTCGCGGGGGCTGACCCCCTAACTTAGTCAGCCCCAAAGCCCACGTTTCAAGTGGGAAGAGGGATTCTCTCTTCCCACTTGTTTTTTTGGTCTTTCGTCTCGTTCAAAGATTTAAGTTCATTTCCGATCTGTCAGTTAGGATGAATATAAAAGGGTTGGTCTCGAATATTATTCCTGTGGATTTCCTGAAAAAGGAACGACACGTCACGCGACAAACCACAGACCGAGACCCGTCCCAAGGTGGAGCTGGCCAACAACCACCGGAACAACACCGCTTTACCGATGCCGAACTCGAAGAAGCCTTGAAAATGTTGGGTGAACTTCAGGGCATAAAAGAGAACAACCTTCAATTCCGAGTCGAGCGCAATGACGCTAGAATTGTGGTTTTTGTCGAAGACGTTAGTGGAAAAGTCATTCGCCGCATTCCTGACACAGAACTTTGGCATTTGCTGACTCACCGCCAAAAAGATTCAAAGCGCGGCAATCTCCTCAATAAATCAATGTAATTTCAAATCTTAAAACATCTGTCTTTTACCCTGAAAAGATTGACTTAGTATCCGTAGTCCATAACATGACTCCCGAATCAATAACCATTTAGGGGGTAAAAAATGAAATTCGCAATTCTAGGGTTCTTATTGTCCATCGCCGTATCGGCATCCGCCGCAACCAGACACACTTACGTTCTTGAGCTCAAGAACGGCTTAGGCGCACCCATTTCCGGACAGCGCGTTTTCTTGTTCGAAGAAAGAAAAACCGACAAGCAGCTTCCGCCATCGGATTCCTTTTTGGCTTACCGACACAAAGGCGGAAAAACAAACGAAAATGGAATTGGAGAAGTTTCATTTAAGCTTAACGACAAGAGCATTCGCGATCGTTTTGCCTGTGTCGAAATGAACAAGGCGCTTTATTGTGGAAACTTAGTTCCTAACTCCGGTTATCCCGATTCTTTTTGCATGACCCTCAATCTGTCATTGAAAGATCGACTGCTAGAAACTCCCCGAAGCGCCTTTTACTGCGACTCAAAAGAAGAGCAGTTTTCATGTCGTTTCGGCTTTCACTCAAAAACCACCGAGGGCAACGAAGAGACAATGAATCTTGCAGCCGTGTGTAACCCAAAGGGTTAATTTCAGGCCATTCAGATTCAAAAAAGAGCCCGGTAGATACCGGGCTTTTTTATTTCAAAATCTCAAA